>NZ_JARVII010000013.1:0-73490 GCF_029813755.1 Ottowia cancrivicina
TGCGCGGAAATCACCCTGCTGCCTGCTGAACATTTGACGGTTTGGCAAAGCAAACTGGGCGGACAGCCCTATTGGCCGAAAGACATGGAATACCCGCGCAATGCGAAAGGCCGCCCGCTGCATTTACTGGCGCAAATCAATTTTGCCGAAACGCCGCCTTTGCCGGATTTTCCGGAAGAGGGGATTTTGCAGTTTTTCATCGTCCCCAATCCTGAAATACCGGATATGTGGGGCATGAACATTGACGATCCGGCCCGGCCGGACGGGTTTCGCGTCATCTATCACCCGGCTCCTTTGCTGGAAGCCGCCGGGCTGAGTCATGATTTCGGTTTTTTGAATGACCAACCCAAACCCGAATCAAAAAGCTGGTTCAGGAGATTGTTTGCGCCTTCTGAAATACAGTTTCAAATGCCATTCACAAGCCCTTGCGCCATGCGCTTTGATTTGCAGCAGAAATTTGCTTCGCTGGATGAACCCGGCCTGGAATTCACTGGTCAGGGAGTGCCGGAGGTGAATGAAAATTTCTTGCAGGATGCTTCCCGCGCAGCATCACTCAAGGATTTCCATGATATTTTCAATAGGACGCTTGAATGGGACGGCCACAGGCTTGGAGGTTATGGCAATTGTATTCAATATGATGAACGCAGAAATGGTTACTGCGATTACGTGTTGCTTCTGCAAATTGACGGCGATGATAAAAATGGCGTGATATGGGGAGATTGCGGCGCCTGCCATTTTTATATCCACCCGCGCGATTTGCGTCAGCGCGATTTTTCAAGAGTGCTTTATGAATGGCAGTGCTATTGAATGAGGCAGAGAAACAATGCTTTTCAGAACTGACATCTCCAATGCAAGGAAAACGCCATGAACGTCACTGAATCCGTGGACACGGCCGCCGAATCCGTCACGCCCCTGCGCCAGACCTGGCAGCGGCTCATGCGCAGCGCCGGGCCGCATGCGGCGGCCTTGCGGCGCAGCATCGCCGGGCTGGGGCTGGCGGCTGCGCTTCAGGGGCTGGCGCTGGCGTGCATGGCGCCGCTGTTTGTGGCGCTGCTGCCGGAAGCGGGCGATATGCCAAGTCGTGTGGCCAGCAGTGCGGCAGATGCCCGCTGGCGGCAGGCGCTGCCCTGGCTGTGGGCGCTGACGGCGCTGGGGCTGGCCGCGCATGTGCTGCGCTGGCGCGCGCAAGGCTTTGACTACACGGGGCAAATGGCCGAAGTGGGCCACCGCCTGCGCCTGCGCCTGGGCGAGCAGCTGCGGCGCATGCCCCTGTTGCAGTTGCAGGACAAGCGCACGGGCGAAGTCAATGCCGTGGTGCTGGGCAATGTGGACGAGCACCTGAACCACGCGCTCATCGTGTTCAACCTGCTGGCGCAAGCCGTCATCACGCCGCTGGCGGCGGGGCTGGCGCTGCTGGCCTGGGACTGGCGGCTGGGGCTGGCCATGCTGCTGGTGTTTCCGGCGCTGGCGCCGCTGTACCGCTGGCGCAGGCGGGCCTACGCGCGCGGCATGCGGGCGCTGGCCCAGGCCAATGCCCGTTGCAGCGGCGATGTGCTGGAGTACACGCAGGGCCTGCCCGTGCTGCGCGCCGCGCGCAGCGCCGGTGCGCGCGCGGCGCATTTGCAGCAAAGCTTCGCGCGGCTGGAGCAATTGCAAGCCGAAAGCCAGCGCAAGGGCAGCCAGCCCAATGTGCTGATTGCCAGCGTGGTGGAAGTGGGCCTGCTGCTGGTCATGGCCGCCGGCGTGAGCTGGGCCGTGCAGGGCAGCCTGAACGTGGCCGTGCTGGCCGCCGTGGCCGTGATGCTGGCGCGCTTTGCCGAGCCGCTTTCCAGCTTCATCAGCTTCACTTCCACGCTGGACTTGATGGAAACCGCGCTGGAGCGCATCGAAACCCTGCTGGCCGTGCCGCCGCTGCCCCAGCTTTCGCCCGGGCAAACGCCGTTGCGCTTTGACATCGCCTTTGAAGGCATTGACTTTGCCTACGCCAGCGGCGGCCCCAAAGTGCTTTCCGGCTTTAGCGCCACGCTGCCCGCGCACAGCATGACCGCCTTCGTCGGCCCCTCGGGCGGGGGCAAAACCACCGTCACCCGCCTGCTCATGCGCCACGCCGACGCGCAGGCGGGCAGCGTGCGCATTGGCGGCGTGGACGTGCGCCACATCGCGCCCGAAACGCTCAACCGCCTGATCTCCGTCGTCTTTCAGGACGTTTACCTGTTTGACGACACCGTGCTGGCCAACATCCGCATGGCCCGCCCCGAAGCCAGCGACGAAGAAGTCAGGCAGGCCGCCCGCGCCGCCCAGTGCCTGGACTTCATCGAGCGCCTGCCGCAAGGCTGGCACACGCGCATCGGCGAAGCAGGCGGGCGCTTGTCGGGCGGCGAGCGCCAGCGCATCAGCATCGCACGCGCCCTGCTCAAAAACGCGCCCATCGTCGTGCTGGATGAGCCGACGGCGGCGCTGGACACCGAAAGCGAATGCGCCGTGCAGCGCGCCATTGAAACCCTGGTGCAAGAGCGCACCGTCATCGTCATCGCGCACCGCCTGTCCACCATCGTGGGCGCGCGGCAAATCATCGTGATCGACCAGGGCCGCGCGCTGGAAGCGGGCGCGCACGAAGAGCTGCTGCAAAAAAACGGCCGCTACGCCGCCCTGTGGCGCGCCCAGCAGCAAGCCAAGCAGTGGCGGGCGTAGCTTTCAGGATGGGCCGTATCAGCTCCTGTATCCATAGCATGAGGTCCTAGTGGAATGTGCGCAAGGCAGGTTTAAGACCTACCTGAATTTGCTCCTGTTTTTGATAAAAAACGCGCCACGGCAATCCAGCCCGCCCGGCTGCCCGCGCGGCAGGCGGGGCTTGGCCTACCATGCCTTGCATGAGCGATGAAGCATTGACCCTCTTTCTGCCCTGCGCAGCAGGCGTGCAAGACTTTCTGGCCGATGAAGTGCACGGCCTGACCGGCCTGGCCGGGCAAGACCTGCTGATCGAGCGCGGCGGCATTTATGCGCGCGGCCGCTGGCGCGACGTGATGCGGCTGAACCTGCACAGCCGCCTGGCGCAGCGCGTGCTGCTGGAGCTGGCCCACGCGCCGTGCGAAAGCGAAGACGCGCTCTACGCGCTGGCGCGGCGCGTGCCCTGGGAAGACTGGTTTGGCACGCGCCACACCTTCCGCGTGGACGTCACCGCGCGCGGCAGCGCCTTCAAAAGCCTGCAATTTGCCGCCCTGCGCGTCAAAGACGCCGTTGCCGACCGCTTTCGCGAGCGCAGCGGCGCGCGCCCCAGCGTGCAAACGCAGCAGCCCGACGTGCGCATTCACCTGCACCTGGACGGCGCACACGCCAGCTTGCTGCTGGACACCAGCGGCGAGCCGCTTTTCAAACGCGGCTGGCGGCAAGACAAAGGCGACGCCCCGCTCAAGGAAACCCTGGCCGCCGCCATGCTGGCCGCCAGCGGCTGGTGGCAGCCCGCCCGGCGTGCAGTCGCCGCCCAGCCGCTGTATGACCCCTGCTGCGGCAGCGGCACCATCGTCATCGAAGCGGCGCAACTGGCGCTGGGCCTGCCGCCCGGCGGCCAGCGGCGCTTCGCCTTCGAGCGCCTGCCGCTTTTCAAACGCGACGAATGGCAAGCCATGAAAGACGAAGCCGAAGCCGCCGCCCGGCCCGCGCCTGCCGCGCCGCGCATCTTCGGCAGCGACGTGTCGCACCGCATGGTGGACTTCGCCCAGCGCAACGCCGAACGCGCCGGCGTGGCGCAAGCCGTGCAACTGCGCGGCGGCGACGCGCTCCAGCGCCAGCCGCCATGCGCCGAGCCGGGCCTCATCCTCATGAACCCGCCCTACGGCGAGCGCATCGCCGTCGCCGGCAAAGCTGGCGCCGGAAAAGAAACGGGCTGGAAAACAGGCCAGGGGCGCGAAACCTTCCAAACCGCCACCTTGCGCCGGGGCGATGAAAACAGCCCCGGCCAAGAAAGTGCCCACGACTTTTTCGAGCAACTCAGCCAGCACTGGAAAACCCACTTTGGCGGCTGGACCGCCTGGCTGCTCACGCCCGACACCCGCCTGAGCGCGCGCCTGCGCCTGAAAGAAAGCCGCCGCGTGCCCCTGTTCAACGGCCCCATCGAATGCCGCCTGCTGCGCTTTGAACTCACCGCCCGCCGCCCGGCCAACGCCCCCGGCCCCGCCGCATGAACCTGGTCATCGACACCAACTGGGCGCTGGACCTGCTGCTGTTTGACGAACCGGCCGCCGCCAGCGTGCGCGCCGCCTTGCAAACCGGGCAAGCGCGCTGGCTGGCCACGCAAGGCATGCGCAGCGAACTGGCCCGCGTGCTTACCTACGCCGCCTTGCAAAAGCAACTCGCCGCCCGCCACTGCGCCGCCGAACAAGTGCTGGCCGCCTTCGACAACCTGGCCCGCCTGCTGCCCGCCGCCCCGCGCGCGCCCGTGCTGTGCAGCGACGCCGACGACCAGCCCTTCATCGACCTGGCCCTGGCCCACCAGGCCACGCTGCTGACCAAAGACCGCCGCGTGCTCGCCACCGCCCGCCGCCTGGCCCCGCTGGGCGCACGCGTGGCGCAGCGGTGGAATGCGGTGAATGAAGCGCGAGGCCAAACGGCAAACAAATGCTTCCATTCGCAACAAATCTTGAAAAGCGGCGGCGTCTGACTGCCTGCCCGCATGCGGCGTCCAGCGCCTGCCTTCCCCCATTGCGCATGCCCTGGCAGGCGCCGTGTGCGCAGCTTTGGTCATGCCGGAACCAGGGTAAGTATGTGGCTGTATGCATGCACAGCCTGGTAACCGCACCAGCTTGCCATGCCAGCAGGAGAAGTCATCCAATCGGCTGCTTCAACTCTCTTGAACTTTCACGAAAGGAAACATCATGGCAGGCGGAAAAGGTGGATCGGGCGGCGCGGGTGGCGCAGGCGGCGGACGTGGCGCAGGCGGCAGCCGTGGCGCGGGCCGTGGACATTCTTCCGGTCATTCTTCGGGCGCCAGCCGGGGCAAGGCGGCCCGGTCGGCATCAAGGACGGCGGCGCGCAGCCCGGCCTCGCGAATCGGCGCTGCTTTCTCGCACGTGGCCAGCGCCGTCAAGGCCGCATTCAATTCAGTTGCGGACAGAGTTGCGCCCAAAGGCTCCTTTGCTGGCAGCCTGCTGGGGCGGCTTGCCACCAGGCTGGGGGTTCCCAGTTCCGTTGTTCACAGCCGGTTCGCCGATGTCGCCTACACCGCGCTGACCGCTGCCAGCCCGGCGTTGGCGCTGGCTGACGGTCTGGCCAGCACCCAAAAGAGCACGTTCGCCGGCGCCTTTTCCACAGGCGTGGCGCAATTGGCGGCCAGCAAAGGACTGCCCGGCTTTGCCGCCAGGGCGCTGGGCGATCTGGCGGCAGGCCAGCTGTCGCGCGCCCAAACGGGCCTGTCGCGCGGCGCGCTGGATGTGGCTCGCTCCATTCAGGAAGGCTTCGGCAGCGTGTTGCATGACGCCACGCGCTCCCTGGGCCACAGCTTTGCCAGCCACGTGGCTTCCAAGGTGGAAAGCGCCGTGCCCGGCGCCACCCAGGGGCTGGC
Source organism: Ottowia cancrivicina (assembly GCF_029813755.1). Lineage (NCBI taxonomy): Bacteria > Pseudomonadati > Pseudomonadota > Betaproteobacteria > Burkholderiales > Comamonadaceae > Ottowia > Ottowia cancrivicina. The sequence continues at coordinate 5,558 of NZ_JARVII010000013.1, forward strand.
CCGCGCAGGCACATCCGTCTGGCGCGCGGCCATGAGAGACGGCATGGAGCAAGTCCTTGGCAAGCAAGGGCGGCAGACCATGCAGGAAGAGCTTCCCATCCTGTTTGGCAACAGCGACATGAACCAGGTCACGCAAGCCCTGGCAGGCACGGGCGTGCCTGAAAACGACAAGGAGGCCCAGGCCATCAATGACCCGAATGCCTATGTGCAGCAGGAAATCGAACGCTTCCTGAGCGAGTTCATCGCGCAAATGGATGCCGCGCTGCGCTGAGCACGGCCTCGTCTTTTGTCCCCCGCACACAAGCCCCGCTGGCGCTGCATGGCCCGGCGGGGCTTGCCGGTTTCCGGGCCGGCGCAACCGGGTCGCCAGGCGGGAGGAAAGAAGGTTCTTGCTACTTCATCAATAGCAAACTTTTCCGGTAAATAAAGCGGCACAAGGCATTTTTCATGCCGTTGATTTGCTCCTTTTTTTTGATGTAAGGCGGCAAGCGGCTTCTCCTGCAAATGGCCAGGTTCATCCGCCGCTTGCGCCGTGCGCGGACTGTTGCTGGCATGGCCCCTCAATAGAATCGCCCGCCCATGAGCCTGCTTCTAGTCATGCTGCCGCCTGGCCCGCCGGGCGTTTATGCCTACGTCACCTCGCAAGACGGCCTGACGGTGGCCCGCCACGGCAGCGGCGTGGCCGCCACGCTGCTGCCGCCGGCCGGGCGCGGCGTGGAGGTGGTGGCCATCGCGCCTGCTGCGCGGCTGGCCTGGCAGCGCGTGGCGCTGCCCAAGGGCGTCGGCCCCGGATCGGCCCGCCTGCGCCCTGCGCTGGAAGGGTTGCTGGAAGACCGTTTGCTGGAAGACGCGGCGCGCCTGCATTTCGCGCTGGAGCCTTCGGCGCGCGGCGGCGGCGGCGAGTGCTGGGTGGCGCTGTGCGACCGCGCCTGGCTCAAGGCGCATTTGAGCGCGCTGGAAGCGGCGCAGCGCCCCGTCAGCCGCATCGTGCCCGAGGCCGCGCCGCAAGACGGCCCTGTTTCGCTGCTGATCACCGGCACGGCAGACCAGCCCCAGGCGCTGATCACGGGCGAGGGCGTGGAAGCTGGCGTGCAGGCGCTGCCTTTCACACCCGCCGCCCTGGCGCTGCTGCCGCAGGATGATGCGGGCCGCTTGCCTGAAGACGCCGCCGTGCAGGCCGAGCCTGCCGTGGCGCAAATGGCCGAGCGCCTGCTGGGCGGGGGCGTGGCGCTGCTGCCGCAGCCCGAGCGCCTGCTGCTGGCGGGCCGCAGCGCCTGGGACCTGGCCCAGCTCGATCTGGCGCAGAACACCCGCGCGCGCGCGGGCAAGCGGCTGGCTTCCTTGTGGCGCGCCTGGCTGCATGAGCGCGTGTGGCGGCCTGCCCGCTGGGGCCTGGCGCTGGCGCTGCTGGCCAATCTGGCCGGCCTGAACGCCTGGGCGTGGAACGAGCGCGCCAGCCTGCGCGACTTGCGCGCGCGCATCGACGCCGTGCTCACCGATACCTTCCCCCAGGTGCGGGCCGTGGTGGATGCGCCCGTGCAAATGGAGCGCGAAGTGGCCGCGCTGCGCCAGGCCACCGGCGCGCCTTCTGCGCGCGACATGGAGCCGATGCTGGCCGCGCTGGGCCAGGCCCTGCTGGCCCGTCCAGAGGCGGGCAGCCCCGCCGCCATTGAATACGACACGGGCGAACTCACCCTCAAGGGCCTGCAACTGGACGGCGCGGCTTTGCAGGATGCCGCCGCCCACCTGCGCCCGCTGGGCTATCAGGCCGAAGCCGTGGAAGGCGGCTTGCGCGTGAGTCAAGCCGCATCCGCCGGAGCGCAGCCATGAGCCGCAGCGGGAAGGCATCTGCCTTTGCGGCGCTGGCCGCATCCGCTGCGGCGGGCTGGGCCAGGCTGCACGCGCGCGAGCGCCGTCTGGTGCTGCTGGCTGCCGCCGTGGTTTTGGGCGCGCTGCTGTGGCAGCTGGCGCTGGCGCCTGCCGCGCGCACGCTGCGGCAGGCCGAAGGCGAGCGCGCTGCGCTTCAGGCGCGCTGGCAGCAGATGCAGCTGCTCAAGAGCGAGGCCGAAGCCTTGCAGGCCATGCCCCGGCTGGCCCCGGGCCAGGCCCAGCGCGCCTTGCAGGAATCGGTTGAGCAAACGCTGGGCGCGGCCGCGCGCCTGAGCATCACGGGCGACCGCGCCACGCTCACCCTCAAGGCCGCGCCCGCCGCCGCGCTGGCGCAGTGGCTGCAGCAGGCACGCGCCAACGCCCGCGCCGTGCCCACCCAGGCCCGCCTGACGCGCCCGGCGGGCAGCCCGCCCGGCAGCGCCGCCGTGTGGGACGGCTCCATCACCCTCGCCCTGCCGCCGGCATGAGCCGCCGCAAGCCGCGCTTCGCAGACTTTGCCCCGTCCGGGCATTCCGGCTTTGGGCATTCCGAATTTCCTTCGGGCTTCAGCCCCAGCCAGCTGGGCGCGGGCCGCGCCCGCCCGGCCTTGGCCCGCCCGCGCCCGCGCGCGCCGTGGCGCTCGGCCCTGGCCGGGGCTTTCATCGGGCTGGCCGTCACCCTCGTCTGGCAGGCGCCCGCCCGCTGGCTGGCTGCCGCCGTGCGCGCAGGCAGCGGCGGCATGGTGCAGCTGGCCGAGCCTTATGGCACCGTCTGGCGCGGCTCGGCCCGCCTCATGCTCGCAGGCGGCGAGGGCAGCCGTGGCCGCGTGGCGCTGCCAGGCCGCGTGCAGTGGCAGCTTTCTCCCGGCTGGCTGGCCGCCAGCGTGCGCCTTCAGGCCGATTGCTGCACGCCCCAGGGGCCGCTGGCCGCGCGCGTGCGCTGGCAGTGGGGCGGCGTGCAGGTGGCCGTGGAAGATGGCCAGTCCGCCTGGCCCGCCGCCCTCCTTGCCGGCCTGGGCACGCTGTGGAACACCGTGCAGCTGCAAGGCGACATCACGCTGCGCACGCACGGGCTTTCTTTTGGCTGGGTGCAGGGCCGCCTGCATCTGCAAGGGCAGGCCGGGGCCACGGCGCGGCAGGTGGCTTCGCGCCTTTCGCCCCTGAAGCCGCTAGGCTCCTACAGCGTCACCCTCACGGGCGGCGAAACGCCCTCGCTGAGCCTGTCCAGCCTGCCCGGCAGCGCGCTGCTGCTGTCTGGCAGCGGGCAGTGGGTCGGCCAGCGCCTGCGCTTTACCGGCCAGGCTGAAGCCACGCCGGGCACCGAGGCGCAGCTGCTCAACCTGCTCAACATCCTGGGCCGCCGCCAGGACAACAAGGCCGTCATCACCTTCGGGTAGCGCGGCGCGCGCGGCAAGGCTGGCCTGTGCTGTGCAGCCCAACCCGCCGCCTTTCATGGCCGCGCTTTGAACCGGCGCTGGCCGCGAATGAACGGGGCCAAGCCAGCAAGGGAGCGTGAAACGCGCCCCGTTATTCTTGCTCCTTTATCCATAGCAATATGTCCTAGTGGAAACTGCGCGGGACGGCATTTTGATACCCTTGAATTTGCTCCTGTTTCTGATGTAGCCTGGCAGGCTGCGGGGCCATCCGCAAGCCTGGCGCTTCCACCAGCCGCGCGCCGCCGCTGCGCGGCAGGGCGCAGGCGGCTGCATACAATGCCGCTCCCCTTTTGTTACCCCCTTTTTTGAGGAGATTGCGCATGAGCCTGAACGACCGATTTCTGAACGATTACGCCGCTGGCTCCGCTGGCGCGGATTTCGCCGCGCAGCGCAACCGCGTGCTGCGCAACACCTATTGGCTGCTGGCGCTGTCGCTCGTGCCGACGGTGCTGGGCGCGTGGCTGGGCATGGCCACGGGCATTGGCTATGTGTTCACGGGCTGGCTGCGGCTGGTGGTGTTTCTGGGCGGCGCGTTCGCCTTCATGTGGGCCATTCAGAAAAACCGCAATTCGGGCGCGGGCGTGGCGCTGCTGCTGGGCTTTACGTTCTTCATGGGCGTGATGCTCTCGAGCCTGCTGGGCTTTGTGCTGGGCATGAAAAACGGCGAGGCGGTGGTGATGACGGCCGTGGGCGGCACCGCCGGCGTGTTCGCCGTGATGGCGACGCTGGCCAGCGTGATCAAGCGCGATTTGTCCGGCCTGGGGCGCTGGCTGGCGGTGGGCGCTGCCATCACGTTTGTGGGCTTCATCGCCTGCGCGCTGCTGGCGGCGTTTTCCAGCAGCGCTTCGCTGCCCTTGCTGATGGGGCTGTGCGCGCTGTCCATCATCGTGTTCAGCCTGTACATGCTCTATGACATCAAGCGGATCATCGACGGCGGCGAGACGAACTACGTGATGGCCACGCTGGAGCTGTATCTGGACATCTACAACGTGTTCCAGTCCCTGCTGGTGCTGCTGGGCGTGGCGAACAACGACTGATTCGCCCCGGTCTGCAAAGCTGCGAAAGCCCGCTTCGGCGGGCTTTTTCTCGTCCCGTGCAAGGCATCGCGTAGCAAGATGGCTTTTTTATATCTAACAAAGAAATGTAGAATTGCCATCTCGTTTCGAGATGAATTCCATGACCGCCGTGCCCGATTCCGCCGCCGCGCATGACTTTGCCCGCCGCCTGGACTTCACCACGCTGCAACTGTTTGTGGCCGTGGGGGAGACGGGCAGCATCGGCCGCGCCGCCGCGCGCGAGGCGCTGGCCGCGTCAGCCGTGAGCAAGCGGCTTTCGGAGCTGGAGGCGCTGGCGGGCGTGCCGCTGCTGCTGCGCCACGCGCGCGGCGTGGCGCTCACGCCAGCGGGGCAAAGCCTGCTGCGCCACGCGCAAGAAGCGCTGTTCGGGCTGGAGAAGATGCAGGCGGCGCTGGGCGAATACGCCAGCGGCGCGCGCGGGCCGGTGCGCGTGCACGCCAGCATCTCGGCGGTGGTGCAGTTTCTGCCCGACGACCTGGGGCGCTTCGTGCGCGAAAACGCGGACGTGAAGATCGAGCTGCAAGAGCACTTGTCCGCCGACGTGGTGCGCGCCGTGCAGGAAGGCGCGGCGGACGTGGGCATCTGCAACGCCAGCGCCTTGCCGCCCGCGCCGGGCCGCGCCGCGCCGCTGCAATCGCGCCCCTACCGGCAAGACCGCCTGCTGCTGGCCGTGCCGCAGGGCCACCCGCTGGCCGGGCGCGATGAAGTGGCTTTTGCCGACACGCTGGCCTTTGACCACGTGGGGCTGCAAGCGGGCAGCTCCATCAGCCAGGCCATGCAGCAGGCGGCCCGCCGCGCCGGGCGGCCCGTGCGGCTGCGCGTGCGCGTCACGGGCCTGGCCGCCATGTGCCGCATGATTGACAACGGCCTGGGCGTGGGCCTGATGCCCGGGCGCGCCTTCGCGCTGCTGCGCGGCGTGGGCCAGGGCCGCCTGCTGGGCGTGCCGCTGGCTGACGCCTGGGCGCTGCGCCAGATTGCCCTGATTGCCCGCGACTTCGACAGCCTGCCCGCCCCCGCCCGCGCGCTGGTGGCGCACCTGGCGGCGGATGCGCCGCCCGCCTGAAAGCCTTTGCGCAAGCCCTTCAAGCCTTTCCTTCAAGCCTTTGCTTCCCCCGTTTTTTTGACACGCAAGAGAAAGAAAAACCATGACCCACGCCGCCCCCCGCACCCTGTATGACAAGCTCTGGGACGAGCACGTCGTCTCCACCGAAGAAGACGGCACCGCCATCCTCTACATCGACCGCCACCTGGTACACGAAGTCACCAGCCCGCAAGCCTTCGAGGGCCTGCGCGAGGCGGGGCGCAAGGTGTGGCGCATCAGCTCCATCGTCGCCACGGCCGACCACAACACGCCCACCACCGGCTGGGAAAAGGGCCTGGCCGGCATTGAAGACCCCATCAGCCGCGAGCAGGTCATGACGCTGGACGCCAACGTGCGCGCCAGCGGCGCGGCGGCCTACTTTCCCTTCCTGAGCCAGCGCCAGGGCATCGTGCACGTCATCGGCCCCGAAAACGGCGCCACGCTGCCGGGCATGACCGTGGTTTGCGGCGACAGCCACACCAGCACCCACGGCGCATTCGGCGCGCTGGCGCACGGCATCGGCACCAGCGAAGTCGAGCACGTCATGGCCACGCAAACGCTGCTGGCCAAAAAGGCCAAAAACATGCTCATCCGCGTGGAAGGCCAGGCCGCCCCCGGCATCACCGCCAAAGACATCGTGCTGGCCATCATCGGCAAGATCGGCACCGCAGGCGGCACGGGCTACACCATCGAATTTGCGGGCAGCGCCATCCGCGCCCTGAGCATGGAAGGGCGCATGACCGTGTGCAACATGGCCATTGAAGCGGGCGCGCGCGCCGGGCTGGTGGCCGTGGACGAAAAAACCATCGACTACTTCAAGGGCCGCTTGCTGGCCCCCGGCACCGACGCGGCCACCGGCCAGTTCACGGGCGGCCCTGAATGGGAGCAGGCCGTGGCCTACTGGCGCACCCTGCACTCCGACCCCGGCGCGCACTTTGACGCCGTGGTGGAGCTGGACGCCGCGCAAATCGTCCCGCAAGTCACCTGGGGCACCAGCCCCGAAATGGTGCTGGGCATAGACGGCTGCGTGCCCGACCCCGCGCAAGAAGCCAACGCCTCGCGGCGCGGCGCCATCGAGCGCGCGCTTGCCTACATGGGTCTGACGCCCGGCAAGGCGCTGCGCGACATCGCCATCGACAAAGTCTTCATTGGCAGCTGCACCAACAGCCGCATTGAAGACATGCGCGAAGCCGCCGCCGTCATCCGCCGCCTGGGCCGCAAGCTCGCGCCCAACGTCAAGCTGGCGATGGTTGTGCCCGGCTCCGGCCTGGTCAAAAGGCAGGCCGAAGCCGAAGGGCTGGACAAAGTGTTCACCGAAGCGGGCTTCGAGTGGCGCGAACCCGGATGCAGCATGTGCCTGGCCATGAACGCCGACCGCCTGGAGCCGGGCGAGCGCTGCGCCTCCACCAGCAACCGCAACTTTGAAGGCCGCCAGGGCGCGGGCGGGCGCACCCACCTCGTCAGCCCCGCCATGGCCGCCGCCGCCGCGCTGCACGGGCACTTCGTGGACATCCGCGAGCTGGGCGCAGACGACGCGCGCGCCGCGCCTCATGCCAGTGAAACGGTTTAAAAAGCAGAGCAAATTCAGGAGCCAGAAAACGGCGTCCGCGCACTGTTCACCAGGACATCACGCTATGGAAGCAGGAGCGAAATCAGCGCCAAAACCAGCGCGCCGGCCCAGCCCGGCCCAAAGGCACAATGCCCATGCCGCCGCACGAGAAGAAAGCTCCACGCAAGCCTCGCGCGCTCCCCGCGCGGCGGCACATCCACTCACCAAAGGAGAGAACCATGAAGAAAGCCACCCTCGCCCTCTTTGCCGCCCTGCTGGCCGCCCTCACGCTGGCCGGCTGCAACACCGTGCACGGCCTTGGCCAGGACGTGCAGGCGGGCGGCCGCGCCATCGAACGCGCCGCCGACCGCCACTGAACGGCGCGGCCTCTTGCCCGCGCCTCCTGGCGCAGCACGCAGGGCAAGGGGCCGTTTCTGTTCTTCGTTTCCGCTCTTCATTCCATAGCATGATGTCCTGGTGGACAGTGCGCGAGCGCCGTTTTCCCCTCTTTGGATTTGCTCCTTTTTTTAAGTCTTTCATGCGCAGTCCGGACCGAAGGAAACGCCCATGACCATCCGCCGCGCCCAAGCCCAAGACCAAAAACGCATAGGCGAGCTGCTGGATCAGGTGCACGATATTCACGCCCGGGCGCGGCCCGACATTTTCAAAATTGGCCGGAGAAAATATCCGGACGCCGAACTTGAAAAACGGCTGGCCGACGCGCAAAACCCCGTTTTTGTTTATGAAGACGAAAATGGCGCCGTGCAAGGCTATGCCTTTTGCGAACTGCAGGAAACGCAAGGCCACCCTTCACTGGCCAGCCGGCGGGTTTTGTATCTGGATGATTTGTGCGTGAACGCCGCCTGCCGTGGCCAGCATATTGGCAAAAGGCTTTATGAATATGTTCTTGAATATGCCCGCCGCGAGCAATGCGACAGTCTGACGCTGAATGTATGGCAGGCCAATGAAAGCGCGTCCGGGTTTTATCGCAAGCTGGGCCTTGCGCCGCTCAAAACGCTGATGGAGCAGCGCCTTTCCTGATTTTTTTTGATTTTCTGACGGAGTTTTCTCATGCGTTTTCATTTTCTGGTTTCAGCCGCCTTGCTGGCCGCCGCCCTGCCTTTGCAGGCCCAGGCCCAAAGCGGGCGCGCCTGCATGATCGAGTCGCCCATCCAGACGCTGGGCGCGCCCACGGTCATTACCGATTGCCTGCAAGGCCGCAAGGGCACAAGCCGCTCCGCCATCAAGGACCGCTGCGAAGGCGTGGCCTGGAACAACGCGGGCGGCATGGGCCGCAGTAACAGCGTCAATCTCACCTGGCTGCCCCAATGCCCCCGGCGCGATGCCGACGCCGTGTGCCGGGGCGCGTATGAAGGCGAATTCGACACCTGGCACTATGGCCGCAACGAGGGCCAGCTGGCCTCGCTGGCCGAAGAATGCGAGGCCGGCGGCGGCCAGTGGGAGGAGTTTGAATAAGGCCGGCCTGCCGCCTTTTGCCGTTTTTTTCCGTCTTCCGCACACTGCAAATCTCATGGACAAATTCACCCTTCACACCGGCATCGTCGCGCCCATGGACCGCGAAAACGTGGATACCGACGCCATCATCCCGAAGCAGTTTCTCAAGTCCATCAAGCGCACGGGCTTCGGCCCCAACCTGTTTGACGAATGGCGCTATCTGGACAAGGGCGAGCCGGGCATGGACCCCGCCAGCCGCCAGCCCAATCCTGACTTCGTGCTCAACCAGCCGCGCTACGCAGGCGCTTCCATCCTGCTGGCGCGGCGCAACTTCGGCTGCGGCTCCAGCCGCGAGCACGCGCCCTGGGCCATTGCGCAATACGGCTTTCGCGCGCTCATTGCCCCCAGCTATGCCGACATCTTCTTCAACAACTGCTTCAAAAACGGCCTGCTGCCCATCGTGCAACCCGAAGAAGTGGTCAGCCAGCTTTTTGCCGAAGTGGCCGCTACGCCCGGCTACCGCCTCACCATCGATCTGGAGCGCCAGCGCATCGTCAAGCCCGACGGCAGCGAAATCGCCTTTGACGTGCAGCCCTTCCGCAAATATTGCCTGCTGGGCGGGCTGGACGACATCGGCCTGACGCTGCGCCATCAAGACGACATCCGCGCCTTCGAGGCCCGCCGCCTGGCCGCCAAGCCCTGGCTGGCGCACACGCTCTGAAAGCCTGCCAGCAGAGTCATTTGCTCCCGGAACCATAGCGGCCTACGCTGATTTCACAAGGGCTGGAAAGGCGTGATGCCTTTTTTGCCCCTTTTTTTGAAGGCGTATCCGCCGCCAGCGCCCGCCAAATCAGCGCCAGCAGCTATGAAATCGGAAGCAAATGGCTTTCTTTCCCCTTTCCTCCACTCCTGAAAAGCGAAAGCGCCCCATGAAAATCGCCCTTCTGCCTGGCGACGGCATTGGCCCCGAAATCGTGGCCGAGGCTGTCAAAGTTCTCAAAGCCCTGGCCCTGCCCCTTGAAATGCAGGAAGCTGCCGTGGGCGGCGCGGCCTACGCCGCCTGCGGCCACCCGCTGCCCGAAGCCACGCTCAGGCTCGCGCAAGAGGCTGACGCCGTGCTCTTTGGCGCCGTGGGCGACCCCCGATACGACCAGCTGGAGCGCCATCTGCGGCCCGAGCAGGCCATCCTGGGCCTGCGCAAGGCGCTGGGGCTGTTTGCCAACCTGCGCCCGGCCATGTGCCACGCGCCGCTCACGCACGCCTCCAGCCTCAAGCCCGAACTCGTGGCGGGGCTGGACATCCTCATCATCCGCGAGCTGACGGGCGACATCTACTTCGGCCAGCCGCGCGGGCGCCGCAGCGCCCCCGACGGCCCCTTTGCCGGCAGCGAAGAAGCCTTTGACACCATGCGCTACAGCCGCCCCGAAATCGAGCGCATCGCCCACGTGGCCTTCCAGGCCGCGCAAAAGCGCCAGGGCCGCGTGACCAGCGTGGACAAGGCCAACGTGCTGGAAACCTCGCAACTGTGGCGCGACGTGGTGTGCGACGTGCACCGCCAATACCCCGGCGTGCAGCTCGATCACATGTACGTGGACAACGCCGCCATGCAGCTGGCGCGCGCGCCCCGGCAGTTTGACGTCATCGTCACCGGCAACCTCTTTGGCGACATCCTTAGCGACGAGGCCGCCATGCTCACCGGCAGCATCGGCATGCTGCCCTCGGCCAGCCTCAACGACAAAAAGCAGGGCCTGTACGAACCCAGCCACGGCAGCGCCCCCGACATTGCCGGCCAGGGCATCGCCAACCCGCTGGCCACCATCCTCAGCGCGGCCATGATGCTGCGCTTCAGCCTGAACCAGCCCGAAGCCGCCGCCCGCATTGAAGCGGCCGTGCAGTCCGTGCTCGCCCAGGGCCTGCGCACGCCCGACATTGCCAGCGAAGGCACGCGCAAAGTGGGCACGCGCGAAATGGGCGACGCCGTGGCGGCGGCGCTGGCATGAGCCGGCCCATGAAACCCCTGACGCCCATCGCCCTCGGCCCGCTGCGCGTGACCCCCATCTGCCTGGGCACCATGACCTTTGGCGAACAGGTGGGCGAGGCGGACGCGCATGCCATACTGGACCGCGCCGTGGAGCGCGGCGTGACCTTTCTCGACACGGCGGAGATGTACCCCGTGCCCCCCAGCGCCGCCACCGCCGGGGCGACGGAAACCTTCATGGGCCGCTGGCTGCGCCAGCGCCCCGGCATGCGCCAGCGCGTGACCCTGGCCACCAAAGTGGCCGGCCCCGCGCGGGACATGCCCTGGCTGCGCCCTGGCAAGGGCATGACGGCCGCCGACATCATCGCCTCCTGCGAAGGCTCGCTGCGCCGCCTGCAAACCGAAGTCATCGACCTCTACCAGATTCACTGGCCGGAGCGTCACGCGCCCCGCTTCGGGCAGATGTATTACGACCCGGCGCAAGAGAGCGCGCAAACGCCCATCCTGGAGCAGCTTCAGGCCCTGCAAAAGCTGGTGCAGGCGGGCAAAGTGCGGGCCATCGGCCTGTCCAACGAAACGCCCTACGGCGTGCACGAATTCGTGCGCCTGGCCGAGGCCCACGGCCTGCCCCGGCCCGTGAGCGTGCAAAACCCCTACTGCCTCACCAGCCGCGCCTACGACAACGGGCTGGACGAAACCTGCCACCGCCTGGGCGTGGGGCTGCTGGCCTACTCGCCGCTGGCCTTCGGCCTGCTGACGGGCAAATACGACGCCACCGGCTTTGGCGTGCCGCAAGCGCCCGCTGGCCGCATGAACGGCGAGCGCGCCAAAAGCCAGCGCTGGGGCCGCCCGCAGGCTTTTGAAGCCGCCCGCCGCTACAACCGCCTGGCGCGCGAAAACGGCCTCACGCCCACGCAAATGGCGCTGGCCTTCTGCTACCGCTCCTGGCGCGTGGCCAGCACCATCATCGGCGTGACCTCGCTGGCGCAACTGGACGAAGACCTCGACGCCTGGAGCGTGACGTTGCCGCCTGACCTGCTGCAAGCCATCGACGCCATCCGCCTTGAAATGCGCGACCCCGCCAGCTGAGAGACTGCCCGCCATCTGTCCGCAGGCGCAAAAGCGCGGACTCAAGGCGCTTTGCGGCGCGGCCAATCCTCGCCGGGCTGCCAGACCCGTCTGCGCCTTGCTGCCCATCCCGGCCTGCACTGTCGCCCCTCGCGGCAGGCCCCCTTCCACTGCATGGCATCAAAAACAAGAGCAAATTCAGAGGGGTAAAAAAACCGTTTCACGCAGATTCCACTAGGACCTCATGCTATGGATGAAATAGCAAAATACGCCTGCTTGCCCGCTGCTGCCAGCCCCCGCCCATTCCGCGCCGCGCGCCCCTTGCGGCCAGGCCATGAACCAGCGCCATGAAAAAAGAACGCCACGTCAGCCAGACGCCCGCCACCGTCTGGCTGCGCCAGCACGGCGTGCCCTACACCGGCCACGCCTATGACTACCAGCCCCACGGCGGCGCCCTGCAAGGCGCGGCGGCGCTGGGGCTGAGCGCGCACGCCGTGATCAAAACCCTCGTCATGCAAGACGAGCACGCCCGCCCGCTCATCGTCCTCATGCACGGCGACCGCAAAGTCTCCACCCGGCAGCTGGCGCGGCAAATTGGCGTCAAAACCGTGCAGCCATGCGAGCCTGCCGTGGCCGAACGCCACAGCGGCTACCAGGTTGGCGGCACTTCGCCTTTTGGCACGCGCCGCGCCATGCCTGTGTATGTCGAGCAAAGCATCCTGGAGCTGCCCCAAATCGCCATCAACGGCGGCCGCCGTGGCTTTATCGTGCAAATCAACCCGCAGGCCTGCGTGCAGGCGCTGGGCGCGCGGCCCGTGCATTGCGCCATCAGCCTGGACGAATGAGCCTGTTTTTGAATTTCATTTTCTTTGCATTTATTTTTCGCATTTCTTCGCATCGCATATGACTGAAAATGAATCATCCCGCCTGGAGTTTTTTCGCGGCGCGCGGGAAAGCGCGCCCATGCTGATTGGCCTGCTGCCTTTTGCCATGATTCTGGGCGTGCAAGGCGGGCAAAAAGGCATGAGCTGGCTGGAAATGCTGCTGATGACGGGAATGAATTTTGCCGGCGGCTCCGAATTTGCCGCCGTGAATTTATGGGCGCATCCGCAGCCCATATGGCTGATCGCCACCGTCACATTCATGATCAATTCGCGCCACATACTCATGGGCGCGGCGCTGGCGCCTTTTCTGCGCGATATGCCATTGAAAAAAGCGCTACCCGCCCTGTTTTTCATGTGCGATGAAAGCTGGGCAATGGGCCTGGCGGAAGTGCGGCGGCGGCAGGCGCTGGGGCTGCCTTCGTTCAATTTGCCGTTTTACGCGGGCGTTTGCGCCATTTTGTATTCCACCTGGATTGTTTTTGCGACCCTGGGCGCGGCGGTGGGGCCGCTGTTTGGCGACGTGGCGGCCTGGGGCTTTGGCATGGCGTTTCCCGCTGTTTTTCTGGTTTTGCTTCGCGGCATGTGGAAAGGATTTTCAGCGGCGCTTCCCTGGCTGGTGAGTCTGCTCGTGGCGGCGCTGACTTACCGGCTGGCGCCGGGCGCGTGGTATGTGCCGGCGGGGGCCTTGTCGGGCCTGGCGGTGGCGTATTTCCGCAGCGGTTCAAAATGATTTCGCTCGAATCCTTTCTGGTTTTTCTCAGCATGCTGGGCGTGACTTATTCCACGCGGCTGATGGGTTTTTTCGCCTTGCGCAATCGCACATTGAGCCAGCGCGCCGCCAGCGTCATGCAAGCCGCGCCCGGCTGCGTGCTGATTGCGGTGATCGCCCCTTATTTCGTTTCCGACAAGCCGCACGAGCTGATTGCCATTGCGCTGACGGCGGCGGCCGCCAGCCGCCTGCCCATGCTGCCCACGGTTTTGCTGGGCGTGGCTTCATCCGGCCTGCTGGGGCATTGGATGAAATAGCGTTTGAAAGCGCGGCAGAGCAGCCCGCCGCCCGACAATGCGGGGGTGATGGCGCGCGGGTTCGTGATTGCGCCTGCCGCGCTTGCCGGTTTCTTTGACTGTTGCTTTTTGCCACGATGCCTGCCGCTTCCCCAAACGTTTCTTCTGCGCTGCTTTCCCAAGGCGCCCGCCCGGCCCGTTTTTCAGCCCGCTTCTGGCAGCTGGCGCATCCTTTGTGGCTGTGCCCGTTCAGGCCGATGTTCGCGCTGGCGATGCTCTCCGGCTGGGGGCTGATGGCGGCCTGGGGGGCTTTTCTGTTTTGGGGCTGGCCGCTGCCTGCGGTGGCGGGCGGGCCGTTTGTGTGGCACGCACACGAGTTGCTGCTGGGTTTTACGCTGGCGGCGGCGGCGGGTTTTGCGTTGACAGGCGTGCCTGAATTCACGGATACGCCCGCCTTTGCCGCCGCGCCGGTGCGCTGGCTGGCGGGGCTGTGGCTGGCGGGGCGGGTGGCCTTTTGGTGCAGCGGCTGGTGGCCCGTGGCGGCCCTGGCGGCCTCGGCGTTGGCGCATTTGGCTTTCATGGCACTGCTGCTGGCGCTGCTGACGCCCCGGCTGTGGCGCGCGCCGGAGCGCAGGCATCTTTCATTCGCCTGGACGCTGGCGCTGATGATGGCGGCCACGGCCGGCTTTTATGCCGATGCCTTGCGCGGCGAGCCGCCCATGCGCTGGCTGCATGGGCTGCTGGGGGCGCTGATGGTGCTGATCATCGTGGCGATGAGCCGCATTTCCATGAGCATCGTCAATGCCAGCATTGACGACAGCGAGGCGGCGCGGCGCGCCGTGGAAAGCCGCCAGCAAGACCCGGAATACGAGGCCACGCGCGAAACGCGCCGCTACCTGGCCCGGCCGCCGCGCCGCAATCTGGCCATGCTGGCCATTGCCCTGTTTACCGCCGCCCAGTGGTGGGAGCCGGGCGCGCGCACCAGCGCCTGGCTGGCCCTGGCCGCCGCCTGCGCCGTGCTGAACCTGATGGGCGACTGGCACGTAGGCCGCCCGCTGCTGCGCCCCTGGCCGCTGATGCTGTATGCGGCTTACGCCTTCATGGCGGCGGGCTACGCGCTGACGGGTGTGGGGTTGCTGACGGGGCTGCCGCCGAATGCGGGGCTGCATTTGCTCACGGCAGGGGCGCTGGGGCTGTCGGTTTTTGTGGTGATGTGCATTGCGGGCTACACGCACAGCGGGCTGGAAAAAAACGGCCGCCCCTGGGTGCTGGCGGGCGCGGCCCTGGTGGCGGCCAGCGCCGTGCTGCGCGCCTGCGCCTACGCGCTGGATGCCACGGCGCTGCTGATGGGCGCGGCCGCCCTGCTGTGGTGCGCCGCCTTCGCGCTGATGAGCTGGCGCATGCTGCCCGTTTTCTGGCGCCCGCGCGCCGACGGGCAAGGCAGCTGCGATGGCGTGCTGGACACGCCGCAAGAGGCCGCTTTTGCGTCTGCGGGTTCAGCGCCGCAATCTCCATGATGGAGTCACGGGTTTTGGCGCGCCGCTCTCTGTATGGCGCGCGATGTTGCGAGACAGTCGCATCTGCGGCAAGGCAAATGATGCGCATGCGCCATAGAATGGGCGCTGAAACCGGGCCTGTCTGTCCGGTTTCGTTTTTCCACAGAAAGGACTATTCATCATGACCAAAACCGCCTTGCGCGCTCTCGCTGCCGCTGCTTTGATGGCAACCGCCGGCTTCGCCCATGCTGCCTGCGACGTCACCGTTGAAGCTGGCGACAACATGAAATACAACACGAAGGAAATTGCAGTCGATAAAAGCTGCAAGGAATTCAAGGTGCACCTCAAGCACGTGGGCAAGATGAACAAAGGCTCCATGGGCCACAACCTGGTCATCACCAAGACCGAAGACATGAAGGGCGTGATCGGCGACGGCATCAAGGCCGGCGCTCCTGAATACGTCAAGCCCAACGACGAACGCATCGTGGCCCACACCAAGATGCTGGGCGGCGGCGAAGAAGACACCATCACCGTGGACATATCCAAGGTCAAGACCGATGGCGACTACTCCTTCTTCTGCTCCTTCCCCGGCCACAGCAGCGTGATGAAGGGCAAGCTCAAGTTCTCCTGATCGCAGGCTGAGCTTTCCATCTCGCTCCCGATGAAAAACGCCCGGCTTCATGCCGGGCGTTTTTGTTGGCGCAAGCGGAGCGTCTGGCTGCGGGGCAGGGCGGCCTCCTCGTTCTGGTTCACTTTTGCCTCCCCCGCTTTTTCTGCACCCCTTTGCTGGCGGGCAAGCTCTGATCAGGATTCTAAAAACAGGAGCAAATTCAAACCCTTGAAAATGGCTTCAGCGCCCGCTCCACTAGGACATCATGCTATGGAACAAAGAGCAAAAACGGCCTCTGCTGAACCCATTCACGTCCAGGGCGCGCGCTGACAGCGCCTTCAGCGCAAAGCCACGCTGCGCAGGGCCGAGACGGCGCCTTGCCCGATGGCCGCACCCAGGCGGCGCGTCAGGCGCTCGAACACCTTTTCTTCCGGCGTGTAGTCCACCAGCTCCTCGGCCTTGACCACTTCGCGCGCCACGCCGTCCACGCTGCCCAGGCTGTCGGCCAGGCCCATGTCCACCGCCTGCTCGCCTGTCCAGAACAGGCCGCTGAAGGTGTCGGCCGTTTCCTTCAGGCGCTCGCCCCGGCCCTGCTTGACGGCGGCGATGAACTGCCGGTGTATCTGGTCCAGCAAGGTTTGCGCGTGCTGGCGCTGGGCGTCGCTCATGGGGCTGAAAGGGTCGAGAAAGCCCTTGTTGCCGCCCGCCGTCAAAAGCCGCCGCTCGATGCCCAGCTTTTCAAGGCTGCCAGTGAAGCCAAAGCCGTCCATCAGCACGCCAATGCTGCCCACCACGCTGGCCTTGTTCACGTAAATCTTGTCGGCGGCCGAGGCAATGTAGTAGGCGGCAGAAGCGCAGGTGTCTTCCACCACCGCGTAAACCGGCTTGTCATGCAATTCGCGCAGGCGGCGGATTTCGTCGTACACCAGCCCGGCCTGCACCGGGCTGCCGCCGGGCGAATCAATTTGCAGAACCAGCGCCTGCGCGCTTTCATCTTCCATCGCGCTGCGCAGTGCGGGCAGCAGCTGTTCGGCATTGTTTTCGCTGTCGCTGGAAATTTCGCCCCGGATGGAAATGACCGCCGTGTGCGGCCCCGCAGGCGCAGCGTTTTGCGACTGGCTGATCATCACGGCCGCCAATCCCGCGACAAGCAGCATCCATAGCAGCGTTTTGATCACGCGCCAGCGCCGCGCGGCCCGGCGCTCACGCGCGTCAGCCAGCAGCAGCTTCTCCAGCGCCCGCCTCTCCCATTCCGGTGAACGCGAGAGGATTTCGGTATCCGTTTTCATTGAAAGCCTTGAGAGTGAGCGAAAGCGCGGCAGTATGCCAGCCCGCCCGGCTGGCAAAAGCGGGGGCCGAGCTGCCTGCTTTTTTCAGGACCTGTTCATGATCTAGCCGTGAGAGGCAAAAGTGCTGAATCGGAATGGGCCGCAAGGCGCAAACGGCAGAAGAGCTTCGTGGCCCATTGAGAGATTCGCAATGTCCACGAACGTTTGTGGTTACGCTTTTTTCTCCGGGTCGTTTTCAAGGGGCCTGAATGCGCGCCTTCTTCTTGTTTGATGCGGCAGCCCGCCATGCCAGAGCGTGAAGCCTGGAGAAATCCGCTACAATCTCGCGCTTTACTGCCTACGCTGCAAGGCAGACGGGTGATTAGCTCAGCGGTAGAGCACTGCCTTCACACGGCAGGGGTCACATGTTCGATCCATGTATCACCCACCACATCACTCAGGCGCCTGGCTTTGCGGCCAGGCGCTTTTTTTGTGGCCCAGCGCCTGCTCTTTCAAGCTGCCCATGCCCCGCCGCTTTGACCTCATCTGCTTCGACTGGGACGGCACCCTGTTCGACTCCACCGCCCTCATCGTCCGCGCCATCCAGCAGGCCGTGGCGGATGTGGGCGGACAGCAGCCCAGCCGCGAAACCGCCGCCTACGTCATCGGCATGGCGCTGGCGCCCGCGCTGGCCCATGCCGCGCCTGATGTGCCGCCCGAAAAACACCCGCTGCTGGCCGAGCGCTACCGCCAGCACTACCTGGCGTGCCAAAACGACATCAGCCTCTTTGACGGCGTGCGCCCTCTTCTGGCCGAACTGAAGGCGCGCCACCACTGGCTGGCCGTGGCCACCGGCAAAAGCCGCCGGGGGCTGGATGGCGCGCTGCGCCTGGCCGGGCTGCAAGCGGCCTTCGACGGCTCCCGCACCGCTGACGAAACCGCAGGCAAGCCCAGCCCGCTCATGCTGCACGAGCTGATGCGCGAATTCGGCTGCGACCCCGGGCGCACGCTGATGATTGGCGATACCACGCACGATCTGCAAATGGCCCGCAACGCCGGCTGCTGCGCCGTGGCGGTGAGCTATGGCGCGCACGACAGCCCGGCTCTGGCCGCATTGGAGCCGCTGCATATCGCCCATTCCGTCTCCGGCCTGCGCCGCTGGCTGAGCCAAAACGCCTGACGCCGCCTCATGAAAAGCGGAGAGCGCTGCCTAATTCAGCTCCTATATCAATAGCGTTATGTCCTAGAGGACAATGCGCTAAACGGCATTTTGGCCCCTTTGAATTCGCTCTCTTTTTTAATGCTTTTCAGCCTGCGCGGCCAGCTGTTCCAACCGGGCCTGCGCTTGGGCAGTGAGAACCTGTTCAAAGTCTGTCTGTAGGCGCGAAAAATGCGGCTCCGGGTGGCCTGCCGCGTTGCAAATCTTCGCTGGGCCACAAGGCTCATCTGCACCTTGCAGCCCATCTCGAACCACACTTTTGCCCCTGACGGCCGGACTCCGAACAGGTTCTGAAAACGGGTTTCACGCTTGAATTGCCGCCT
This sequence comes from Ottowia cancrivicina, assembly GCF_029813755.1. Classification (NCBI taxonomy): domain Bacteria; kingdom Pseudomonadati; phylum Pseudomonadota; class Betaproteobacteria; order Burkholderiales; family Comamonadaceae; genus Ottowia; species Ottowia cancrivicina. The sequence continues at coordinate 23,874 of NZ_JARVII010000013.1, forward strand.
TCGCGCCTTCCCTTGTGAAATGCCTGCCTGCCCCCATTTCGCGCGGCATGCAACAGTTTCACGGCACCACCATTCTCAGCGTGCGCCGCCAGACTCCCGAAGGCTGGCAGGTCGCCCTCGGCGGCGACGGCCAGGTCACGCTCGGCAACATCGTCATCAAAGGCTCCGCCCGCAAAGTGCGCAAGCTCCATCACGGCAAAGTGCTGGCCGGCTTTGCCGGCGCCACGGCAGACGCCTTCACGCTGTTCGAGCGCTTTGAGGCCAAGCTGGAAAAACACCAGGGGCACCTCACCCGCGCCGCCATCGAACTCACCAAAGACTGGCGCACCGACCGCGTGCTGCGCCGCCTGGAGGCCATGCTGGCCGTGGCCGACCGCGAAGCCTCGCTCATCATCACCGGCAATGGCGACGTGCTCGAACCCGAGCAAGGCATCGTCGCCATCGGCTCCGGCGGCCCCTATGCCCACTCCGCCGCCAAGGCGCTGCTGAACAACACCGATCTGGGCGCAGAAGACATCGTGCGCAAATCGCTGGCCATTGCGGGCGAGCTTTGCATCTACACCAACATGCAGCACACCATCGAAACGCTTTGAATTCGCTCCTGGTTCCATAGCGATATACCCAATAGACACGTGCGCCAGAGGCTCTTTTCAGCCTCTGGATCTGCTCTTCTTTCTGAACCGAAGCCGCTGCGCTTCACCTCTTGTCCACAAGCTTTGCCATGTCTTCCATGACCCCGCAGGAAATCGTCTCCGAGCTGGACCGCCACATCGTCGGCCAGCAAGATGCCAAACGCGCCGTCGCCATTGCCTTGCGCAACCGCTGGCGCAGGCAGCAAGTGCCTGAAAAGCTGCGCGCCGAAATCACGCCCAAGAACATTCTCATGATCGGCCCCACCGGCGTGGGCAAAACCGAAATCGCCCGCCGCCTGGCGCGCCTGGCCAATGCGCCCTTCATCAAGGTGGAAGCCACCAAATTCACTGAAGTGGGCTACGTGGGCAAAGACGTGGACTCCATCATCCGCGACCTGGCCGAAATGGCCGTCAAGCAAACCCGCGAGCAGGCCATGCGCCAGCACCAGGCCCGCGCGCAAGACCTGGCCGAAGAGCGCGTGCTCGATGCCCTGCTGCCCGCCGCCCGCCCGGCTGACGGCGACGCCGCCAGCGAAAGCCACGCCGGCAGCCGCCCCGACAGCGCCACGCGCCAAATCTTTCGCAAAAAACTGCGCGAAGGCCAGCTTGACGACAAGGAAATCGAGCTGGAACTGGCCCAGCCCGGCCAAATGCTCGAAGTCGTCGGCCCGCCCGGCATGGAAGAAATGGCCGAGCAAATCCGCTCCGTCATGAGCCAGATGGGTGCGCCGCGCCTGAAAAAGCGCCGCGTGCGCATTGCCGAAGCCATGCGCCTGCTCACCGAAGAAGAAGCGCAAAAACTGCTGAACGAAGAAGACATCCGCGCCGAAGCCGTGCGCAACCTGGAGCAAAACGGCATCGTCTTCATCGACGAAATCGACAAAGTCGCCTCGCGCGGCGAAGGCGGCGGCACGGCCGACGTCTCGCGCCAGGGCGTGCAGCGTGATCTGCTGCCGCTGGTGGAAGGCGCCACCGTCAGCACCAAATACGGCATGGTCAAAACCGACCACATCCTCTTCATCGCCTCCGGCGCCTTTCACCTGGCCAAGCCCAGCGACCTGATCCCCGAGCTGCAAGGGCGCTTTCCCATCCGCGTGGAGCTTGGCTCGCTCACCGTGCAGGACTTTGAAGCCATCCTCACTCAAACCCACGCCAGCCTCGTGCGCCAATACCAGGCCCTGCTGGAAACCGAAGGCGTCACGCTCGACTTCCGGCCCGAAGGCATCGCCCGCCTCGCACAAATCGCCTGCGACGTCAATGAATCCACCGAAAACATCGGCGCACGCCGCCTGGCCACCGTGATGGAGCGCCTGCTCGACGAAGTCAGCTTCGCCGCCACCAGCTTGCAAGGCCAGACCATCACCATCGACGCCGCCTACGTGAACGAGCGCCTGGCCGCCCTGAGCAAAGACGAAGACCTCTCGCGCTTCATCCTTTGACCGCGCCCAGGGCGCGCGCCGCTCTGATATCAGGCTGTTCATGCACTTTGGGCAGTGCGTCTTCAAGGTATGCCCCAAGCGCTGGATTGAGGAGAGGGCTTTTGCCTGGCTGAATTGCTCACGCAGGCTTTCCATGGACTATGGAGTTGTGTTGCTTCTGATGAGCGCCCGCACAATCCAGCGCTTTCAGTCCATCTCCCCGTTCCATGCCCCAGCCTTCCGACATGCCCGCTGCCCAGGCCGCCGCCCTGCGCGAGCAGCTCAACCGCGCCGCCTGGCAGTACTACACGCTGGATGCGCCGCAAATTCCCGACGCCGAGTACGACCGCCTGTTTCGCGCGCTCCAGGCGCTGGAGGCAGCCCACCCCGAATTGCGCACGCCCGATTCGCCCACCCAGCGCGTGGGCGGCGCCGTGCTGGAAGGCTTTGCGCCCGTGCCGCACCGCGTGCCCATGCTCAGCATCCGCACCGAAACCGACACCAGCCCCGCCGGCGCGACCGCGTTTGACGCCCGCGTGCGCCGCGAGCTGAAGCTGGCCGACAACCTGCCGCCCGTGGCCTACGTGGCCGAGCCGAAGTTCGACGGCCTGGCCATCAGCCTGCGCTACGAAAACGGCGTGCTGGTGCAAGCGGCCACGCGCGGCGACGGCGCCACGGGCGAAGACGTCACGCAAAACATCCGCACCATCAGCCAAATCCCGCTGCGCCTGCTGGGCAGCGCCCCGCCCGTGCTGGAAGTGCGCGGCGAGGTGTACATGCGGCGCGATGACTTCGAGGCGCTTAACGAACGCCAGCGCGCGCGCATGGCCGCTGGCGAAAAAACAGCCAAGCCCTTCGCCAACCCGCGCAACGCCGCCGCCGGCGCGGTGCGCCAGCTGGACCCGCGCATTGCCGCGCAGCGCCCCTTGAGCTTTTACGCCTACGGCCTGGGCGAAATCACGCCGCCCGAAGCTGGCGGCCCCGCCTTTGAAACCCACTGGCAAGTGCTTGAGCAACTCAAAGCCTGGGGCTTGCCGGTGTCAGAGCTGGCGCGGCAGGCGCGCGGCGCTGCCGATCTGGCCGCCTTTCATGCCGAAGTGGCCGCGCAGCGCGACAGCCTGCCGTTTGACATTGACGGCGTGGTCTACAAAGTGGACTCGCTCGCGCAGCAGCGCCAACTGGGCTTTGTCACGCGCGAGCCGCGCTGGGCCGTGGCGCACAAATACCCCGCGCAAGAGCAAATGACCACCGTGCTGGCCATCGACGTGCAAGTGGGCCGCACCGGCAAGCTCACCCCCGTGGCCAAACTGGCCCCCGTCTTCGTCGGCGGCGTCACCGTCACCAACGCCACCTTGCACAACGAACTGGAAGCGCGCCGCAAAGACGTGCGCGTGGGCGACACCGTCATCGTCCGCCGCGCAGGCGACGTCATCCCCGAAGTGGTGAGCGTCGTGCCCGAGCGACGCCCCGCTGGCGCGCCCGAATTCACCATGCCCGCCCAGTGCCCCGTGTGCCACAGCCAGGCCGTGCGCGAAGAAGGCGAAGCCGATCACCGCTGCACCGGCGGCATCTCCTGCCCCGCCCAGCGCAAGCAAGCCCTGTGGCACTTTGCCAGCCGCCGCGCCATGAACGTGGAAGGGCTGGGCGACAAACTGGTCGAGCAGCTCGTGGACAGCGGCATCGTCCAAACCCTGCCCGACCTCTACAAACTGACCGAACAAAACCTCGCCGCGCTGGAGCGCATGGGCCAGCGCTCGGCCCGCAACCTGCTGGCCGCGCTGGAGCGCTCGCGCCAAAGCACGCTGGAGCGCTTTCTCTACGCCCTGGGCATACGCCACGTGGGCGAAAGCACCGCGCGCGACCTGGCCCGCCACTTCGGCGCGCTGCAAAGCGTGATGAACGCCAGCGAAGACGAATTGCTGCAAGTGCCCGATGTCGGCCCCATCGTCGCCCACAGCATCCGCACCTTCTTCGCCCAGCCGCACAACCGCGAAGTCGTGCAGCAGCTGCGTGAAGCCGGCATCACCTGGCCCGAAGGCCCGGCCGCCGCGCAAACCGCGCAAAGCGGGCAAGCGCAAACACTGGCAGGCCAAACCTTCGTGCTCACCGGCACGCTGCCCACCTTGAGCCGCGACGAAGCCAAAGCCCTGCTCGAAGCCGCCGGCGCCAAAGTCAGCGGCAGCGTGAGCAAAAAAACCAGCTACGTCGTCGCAGGCGAAGAAGCGGGCAGCAAACTGGAAAAAGCGCAGGCGCTGGGCGTCACCGTCATCGACGAAGCCGCCATGCGCGCCCTGCTGGCGGGCGGCTGAAAGCGGCCCTGCACGGGCGAGAAAAGCGGCCGGGGCAGGGCGGAACATAGAGGTTTTTTGCTCTTGTATCCATAGCATGACGTCCTAGTGGAACCTGCGCGAAACGGCTTTTTAGACCCCTTTAATTTGCTCCTGCTTTTGATTCCCTTTGATGCGCTTCCTGCCGCCGCGCCTGTGCCGCAGGCATGGCCTATGGCTCCTGAATCAGTTCTTGCAAAAAGCCGGGCGCAAAACTGTCGGCGACCACGGCGGCCAGGCGCTCGAACACCTCATCCAGCGGCCGGGCGCGCGCGCCAAACAGGGCGCGCAGCACGGCGGGGTCTTCAAACAGGCCGTGCAGGTACACGCCCAGCACGTTGCCAGCGGCGTTTTGCCAGGCCATGCCGGCCATGAGTTCGCGCGCCATCTCGCCACGCGCGGCCAGGGCCGGATGCGGCGCGGTCTGGCCGCAGTGAATTTCGTAGCCGCTGGCCTGCACGCCGCTCAAGGCGGCCCAGGGGCCTGACACCGCGCCAAAGCGGCAGCAGACGCGGCGCACGGTTTTGCGCGGCGCGAAAGTGGTCGCCAAAGGCAGCAGGCCCAGGCCGGGCACGCTGGAGCTGTTGCCTGAATCGCCGCCCGGGCCGCCGCTTTCCACGCCATGCGGGTCGCGCAGCTCGGCGCCCAGCATTTGCAGGCCGCCGCAAATGCCCAGCACGCGGCCGCCCGCGCGCGCATGGGCGGTGATGGCCGCGTCCAGCCCCTGCGCGCGCAGCCAGGCCAGATCGCTGGCCGTGGCTTTGCTGCCGGGCAGCACGATCCAGTCAGCGCCTTGCAGCTGCGCGGGCGCGCGCGCCCAGACCAGGCGCAGGCCGGGCACGTTTTTCAGGGGCTGGAATTCATCCAGATTGCTCAGGCGCGGCCAGGCGATGACGGCCACCGTCAGCGGCGGCGCGCCGGCGTGCCCGCTGCCGGGCGGCGCGCAGCGGTCGTCAAACACCCCGTCTTCTTCGGGCAGGCCGTGCTGGCGCTGCATGGCAATGGTGGCCACGGTGGGCACGCCCGTCAGGCATTCGAGCTGCTGCGGCGCGGGCGCGAGCAAGGCGGCATCGCCCCGGAATTTGTTGAGCACAAAGCCGCTGATGAGCGCGCGGTCGGCCTTGGGCAGCAGCGCCCAGGTGCCGTAAAGATGGGCGAAAGCGCCGCCCCGGTCCACATCGGCCACCAGCAGGCAGCGCGCGCCAGCGTGGCGGGCCACGCGCATGTTCACGATATCGCGCGGCATGAGGTTGATTTCGGCGGGCGAGCCTGCGCCTTCGATGACCAGCACGTCGTTTTCGGCCCGCAGCGCATCCAGCGCGGCGGCAATGTGCGGCCAGGCCACGGCCCCGCGCTCGCGCCAGGGCAGCGCCGTCAGCTGCGCGCTGGCCCGCCCCAGCAGCACGGCCTGGCTGCGCGTATCGGCCTCGGGCTTGAGCAGCAGCGGGTTCATGCGCACATCCGGCACGGCGCGCGCGGCCAGCGCCTGAAAGTACTGGGCCGAGCCGATTTCGCCCATTTCCGTGCCCATCTCTGCCGCGCCTGTTTCCGTATCGCTGGCTGCCAGGCCCGCCACCACGCGGGCGTTGTTGCTCATGTTCTGCGCCTTGAAGGGGGCCACTTTCAGACCCTGGTTGGCGTAGTGGCGGCACAGCGCCGTGGCCAGCCAGCTTTTGCCCGCGCCGCTGCTGGCGCCCAGCACCATCACGCAGCGCGCCAGCCGCAGGCGCTTGGAGTCTTGCTTGCTCATGGGAGCGGGAGGCTACCGCATGGCGGTGCGCCAGCCGCCGTACGGTTGGCAGCTCCATCGTGCCTGAAGCTTGCGCGTGTGTTGGGGATATCACGATAAATAGCGGAGGCACCCCCTGTAATCACCCTAGTAGCGCGCCGCAAGCCAAATCCGTAGGATCGGCTGATCTGTTTCAATCACATGAGTGCGGGCAAGCGTCATGAGCTATTCGTCTATTTTTCCTTCGCTACAGGCTGGCATCGGTAGTGCGGCTGGCTGGCCTTCCTCTGGTGGTTTGCGGCGCGAGCCTGGGGCCGCTGATGCGGCGGCCCGGTTCGGCTTCCACGCAGAAGCCGGGGCGGCGCGCGTGCTGTCGGCGCCGCCTTCCAGCGGCGAGAGCGTGGCACAGATGCAGGCCCGTTTCGTCGCCTGTTTGTTCGAGCCAAGCTGAAACGGCTGCCTGCCGTGGAGTCGCCCCGCCCGCCCCTTACGCTGCGTTCCCAGCCAGATTGGTCTGGCGCGGCAGAGGTTTTGATTGAAGGCTGCGCCCATTTGCCGACGCAAGATGAGCGCGTGCGCTGGCTGGAGCGCGTGTGTCTTTCATTGGGTGATTCTCTCTATCCGGCTTTCTTGCGCGTGTTGTGCCTGATTGGCGAGCAAGGCGACGCAAACGCGCAGCGCGTAGTGGCCGAAACGCTGGTGCATGCTCTTGAAAGCGGCCGCCTGCCATCAGGGCGGCATGCGGCTTGGGGGGCGACCTCATTGCATGCAGCGGGGTTTCGCGCGATGGATCCAATTGAATATTTATGCGCCTGGCATGCCCAGCCGGATGGACGCGGCGCACTGAATGCCACAGCTTTTGACCGCAACGCAAGGGCATTGCTGGGGCTGGTTTCCCATAGTGATTTGGCGCGCCGCCTGTATTGCGCCAAGATCAGGGCGGATGCCGAGGATCCGCTGGATGGCTCTTGGGCGCGCAACATCCGCCAGGCACTTCGCGCCATGGCAGATTGCTGGGAAAAAACCGGCGGCCTGCCGCCAGCGCGCGCTGCGGCAGAGGCTTCAGATGCGTTTCTCTCTGCGCTTCGGCGCAACGATGGCAAAGGCAGTGGCTTGTCGCAGCTGGTCAGCGAATGGAATCCGATGCGTTGAAAGGCGTTGCCGCCGCCGTGGCGGACCCGGCTGCTGCGGCAGGCGAGCGATCCAGCACGCTGATGCCGCCTTCGCTGACACCCAGCAGATAGTCCACATTGGCATGACGCACAACCACCAGCCGTTCATGTCCGCCTAGCGAAACAGCCTGTAGCACCCTGGGGGCTGCAACGCCTGCTGATGCGCCATGCGCCTGCATGCCGCGTTTGAGCAAACGCAGAAATATCCATGCCAGAGCCAACACGAAGGCCAATGCGGCCAACGTAACCAGCAAATCCAGGAGGAAACTGCCGGAAGGATCAGAAGAAGGGTTCATGGTTTAGGGGTTTCCAAAGACTGACTTCGAACGCGTTGCGGAGACAGCTTTTTTCATCAATACAGAATAAATGTGGGCGTTTGTGCCTGATTGAGACAGACCGCTGCACTCAAACACCGGTGGCGCGAGAGCAGGCTTTTCAGTTTTCGAAACCTGATCCATCCAAAAGCGGGAATTGCCGGCTTCACATCCTTCAGGAAGCAGAGCATTGCTGCCTTGAGTCAGGCGCGTTCAGCATGGGACGCTTCATGCTTTGAGTCGAGCGAAGCCATGAAAGCAGATTGAAATGGGCAAGATGCAGGCGGTTCGCAGTCTTATTTCGCTATTTTATCGATAGCAATACGTCCTAGTGCAAACTGCGCGGAGCGGCATTTTTGACCTTTGTATTTGCTCCTGTTTTTGCTGACGTATTGAAGGAGAGGGCGCGCGCAGTTAGCTTGAAGGTCATGCGTCATCTGCCGACTACGCCAGCCCGCTTTGAGGCTAATTCCAAGTGTGTGCTGGAAACCGCTGGAGAAGCTATTTCGCCAAGCAGACCGTGAACAGAACTCCTGGCGAGCACATGCGGTCTGCACAGCTTTTGTGAACAAGAGCGATCAGGCTGTTTTGGGCATGGGGGGACGCGGGCGTTTGCGGCGGCGGCCTGGCTGGGCTTCATCCGTTTCGGCGGCAGGTTGCGGCCTGTAGCCATAGTCCGTCAAGTCTTCGCCAGGCGGCGTGCGGCGCTTGGATTTTTGCTCTTCGCTGGGCGGGCTTATCAAACCGCTGGCAATGGCTTTAAGTTCCCTGCGCACATCTTGTGCCCAAAGGATGATGGTGGCAATGATGTCGAAAAGCTCGGCTGGAACGATGTCTCCCGTTTCCACGTCAGCCAGCAGTTGCCGCGCCAGCTTGACGTTGCGCAGCACCGGCACGCCGGACTCTGCTGCCGCCCGCCGCATGGCCAGGGCGTCGTCATCTTCGCCTTTGGCAATCACGGTGGGAACCGGGCAGCGTTCGCGGTCATAGTCGATGGCAATGGCCACGTGCGTTGGATTGACCACCAGAACGTGCGCGTTGGCGGCAGCATGCGAAGCGCCTTGCTGCGCCCATTCGTGCTGGATTTGCATGCGCTGCTGCTTGACGTGCGGATCGCCTTCGGCATCTTTCACTTCCTGGCGGATGTCGCGCATGCTCATGCGCATTTTCTTCATGAATGAATAGCGCTGCCATGCGGCGTCCATGGCGGAAACCAAGACAAATGAGCCGACGGCCCAGGCTACCAGCGTCCAGCTCGCATTCCACAGGGCTGATCCTATGGAGCGAGCGCCGCCGTGCACTAGCTCTGGCAACTGAGGCAGGATGGTCTTCATGCTCAGCCACGCGATCACTCCCACGACCGCGGTTTTCAGTATGGATTTGACGAATTCCACCAAGTTGTCCATGGAAAAAATTCGCTTGAAACCCTTGGCGGGGTTCATGTTTTCCATTTTTGGTTTGAGCTTTTCGATTGTCAGCACAGGGCCAGCCTGTAGAAATTCGATCAGCACGCCCACAATGGCAACAGGCATGGCCACCAGCCCTACCAGCACCAGCAGCGTTTGCAAGGCCATGTATCCTAGCCGGGGGGCAGCCGCGCTGAAGGGTTCATGCACCACGGCAAAACTGGCATCTACCAGCGCTGAAAGCCTGCCGCCTATCAGCGGCAGGGCCATGGCCGCCAGCGCCAGCAGCACCAGCAGGCCAGCGGTGGAAGTGACATCCTTGCTTTTGGAGATATCTCCTTTTTTGCGGGCATCCTGAAGCTTTTTGGGTGTCGGCTTCTCTGTTTTGTCGCCGCTGTCATCAGATCCGGACATACGTGAAACTCTAGAGGCTAAAGAAGGAAGAAGGCGGGCGCTTGTGCTTGTGGCTTCAAGGCCTGCATAGTCTGTTCGAATCAGCTTGCTGACGTCAAAGTAGATGTAACGAATACCGTTGGTTCAAGCCCACTGTTTTGCAACAAAAGCCTGAAGCCGGGCACGAGGCAGACCGAGACGGCCTTATCGTTCACTGCGCATAAGACACAGTGACATCGATGCTTAACTTGATACGTATGCATAACAATCACATGAAATTTGTTGCAATCTAACCAGCGCCAGCGGCAATACTCCAATGTTCAGATCAAGTGCACTTGCCATATGAAGGGACTTCACAACACAGCCAGCAGAGCCAATCGCACATGGTGGCGATGTGCCGCCACTCTAGCGGCTTGCTTGGTTGCGACGGGGGCCAATGCTGCGGTTCCGCAGCAAAAAGAAGCCTCACAAAAATCATGCGGGACGGGATGGGATCAATTGCTTGCGCCTGCACAGAGGGAGGAAGCCGCGCGTGAGCGAGGGTGCGATGTGCGGCTTGTTGCTGCGCCCGTGCCACAGGCAGAACAACTGGCGGCATATGAGCGCACTTTGCTCAATGGGCCAAGCGGCGCACTGGCTGCGCCAGCCAAGCTCGGCAAGCAACGTGTGGATCGGCGATACCGGCAAACAGGACCTGTGGCGGTACGCACTTCTTCTAGCGGCGCAGGGGCGGCTGTCGCTCTTTCTCCGTTGATTGACAGCGCTGCTCGTGCTCACGATATTGATCCGCTGCTTCTGCATGCTATTGCCCGCGTCGAATCCAGACATAACACAGGCGCGGTTTCTCATGCCGGAGCGCGCGGAGTCATGCAGGTCATAGTGCCTACCGCCGCTCGTTTTGGCGTCAGCAGCGCGCAGGCGCTGCATGACCCGCAGGTTAATTTGCTTGTCAGCGCCCGCTATCTTAAAACTTTGCAAATGCGCTTCAATAATCGCCTGCCGTTGGTTTTGGCTGCTTATAACGCTGGGGAGGGTGCGGTTGAGCGCTATGGCGGGCGGATTCCGCCTTATCGTGAAACCCAAGGATATGTCCGCCAAGTTTTGGCGGAATATGCGTTGCTGCGCAGCTTGGCCAGCCAGTCCGCTGTGCCACAGTGAGTGGGAGAGATTTCTCCGTGAGTCTTGCCAGTTATTTCCAGTCTGCTGCGGCCAACAGTAAAAGCGGCAGCCCCTTGTCCCGATATACCGACATAGCCCTGGTAGCAGGCATTGTGGCCATCATCGCATTGATGATCGTGCCATTGCCTAATTGGGCCATCGACATTCTGGTTGCCGTCAATATTTCCGGAGGCATTTTGCTTCTGCTGCTGGCAATTTATATTTCAAGTCCACTGGAGTTTTCGGTATTTCCCAGCGTTTTGCTTATCAGTACATTGTTCAGGCTGGCATTATCAATTGCCACGACGCGCATGATTCTTCTACATGGCGAGGCCGGACATATTATTCAAACTTTCGGGGACATGGTGGCGGGAGGCAACTTGGTGGTGGGGCTGGTAGTGTTTCTCATCATCACGGTGGTGCAGTTCATTGTCATTGCCAAAGGTTCGGAACGCGTGGCTGAAGTGGCTGCGCGTTTTTCACTGGACGCCATGCCTGGCAAGCAAATGTCCATCGATTCCGATCTGCGTTCAGGCTTGATTGACAAGGACGAGGCCCGCCGCCGCCGCCGTATGCTGGAAAACGAGAGCAAGCTGAATGGCAGCCTTGACGGCGCCATGAAGTTTGTTAAGGGCGATGCCATTGCGGGCATCATCATCATCATTATCAACTTGCTGGGCGGGTTGACTATTGGCGTTTTGCAGCAGGATATGACGTTGAGCGATGCCACCGTCAAATATTCCATTCTCACCATTGGCGACGGCATGGTGTCGCAGATTCCAGCTTTATTGGGCGCCATGTCTGCCGGTCTGCTGGTTACGCGCACGACGGATGACGAGCATGACAAGCACTTGGGCGATGCCATTGGCCGCCAGCTCACGGCCAAACCACGGGTGCTGCTGATGGGCGGCGGTTTGTGCGTGCTGTTTTCGGCTGTGCCAGGTTTCCCGACTGTTGTATTTATGGCGCTTGGGCTGGCTTTTTTTGCTGCAGGCTTCATGCTGACGCCTTCGCTGCGGGCGCGGTGGGAAAAGCTGGCGCAACCCACCTTGTCTGCAGTCATGCGCCGTTCGCCCACGGCTCCAGTGTTGATGAGCGCAGAAGCCGTGCAGGTGCGCCCGACGGTGCCCTTGTTGCTGGAAGTGCCGGTTGGACGGCTTGATGCGCAGGAAAGCCATTCATTGCTGGCTGGACTGGAGGGGGTGCTTGATCATTTTCAGTTGAACTTGGGTATGCGCCTGCCACGCATAGACGTACATGCCATGCGGCCAGATGAAGATAAGCCAGCTGTTTGGCGATTGCTGGCTTATGAAGTGCCCATTGCGGAAGGTGAATTGCAGCAGGAAGATACGGTACCGTCTCTGGTGAATGAGGTGCGCGAGTCTTTACGTCGACATGTCAATTTGTTCATGGGTACACAGGAGGCCAATTTGCTGCTGACCCGTGCGGCCATTGATTTGCCTGACGTGGTCAAGGAAACGCTGCGGGCCTTGCCTTTGGCGCGCGTGGCGGAGATATTGCGGCGCTTGGTTGAGGAAGAGGTGGCAATCCGCAATTTGCGGGATATTCTGGAGACTTTGGCGGATACCGCTCAGAGGGAAAAAGACGTTTATGCACTAACGGAGCTGACACGCATTGGCCTCAAGCGCCAGATTTCGCATCGCTATGCGCCGGATGGGCATTTGCGCGCTGTCTTGCTTGAGCCGGCGCTGGAGGAAATGCTCAGGAATGCCATTCGGCATAACAGCGGGGCGCAGCAGCTGGCGCTTGATCCGCTGGAAATGTCGCGCCTGATGACGCGCTTCCGGAATGTGGTGCAGGTTTTCAAGCCTGCAGCGATCGTGACGGCTGTGGACATACGCCGCCATGTACGCAAGCTGATTGAGCAAGACTGCTTTGATGTTCCCGTGCTGAGCTACCACGAGCTGCTGCCATCTCTGCAACTGGAGGCGCTACATCGCGTCAGCACGGAAGACGCTCCCTTGTTGGAAGCGGGTTCATAAGCAAATGCGCATATTTGTAAAATAAAGATCGCGTGTTTGGATTTCATATGTTTACAGGAGAGTTCATGGGTTTCATGCAACAAGGAAAAGCAACAAAGATCAATGCTGCCCGGCATTGGGCTGCCGCTCTGGCGCTGGCAGGTGCAGCTTGGGCAGGCGCGGGAGCGGCGTGGGCTGCATCTATTCCATTTGAAGGGCGTCAGGTTGAGATGACAGCACGGGAGCAGCCGGTAGCTTCCTTTCTGCAGGATTTTTTTGGCGCAGTGGACATTCCTGTGGCGGTCAGCTCAGGCGTCAGTGGCGCTATCAATGGCACCTTCCAGGGGCCTGCTGATCGCGTGTTCAACAACATCCTGCGCTCGTTTGGTCTGATGGCTTATTACGACGGCTCAGTTGTGCATGTTTTCACTCCCAGTGAAATTTCTACTCGAACCTTCCCTTTGAGTAGTGACAATGCGCGCACGGTTATCAAGACAGCTCAGGAAATGCAGTTGGTCGATAGCCGCAATACGCTGCGAGTCGGGCAGGGCGGCTCCCTGATTGCCACAGGCGCCAAGCGTTTCGTGGAAATGGTTGACGAACTGGCCACGGGACAGAAGAAGCAGACTGATGCACTTGCTCCTTTGGGCTTCAAGGTTTATTACCTGCGCTATGCATGGGCACAGGACGTAACGTCCCAGTATGGCGGCAAGGTGGTTGTGATTCCGGGCGTGGCCAGTATCCTGCGCTCGCTGCTGACGTCACAAACACAGCCTCAGGTGCTGGGCATGCGTGAGCAATATCTGCGTCCTACCGTGCCCGGTCTGCGTGGCCGAGGCATGGCCAATCAAGGCACTTTGGGGGCGGAAGGCGCCAGCCCTATGCTCGCGTCGGCAGACACTGTGCGGCGCGCTTGGGGTTCTGGGGGCGGCATCAATGTGACGTTCAACGAAACGGGAAATGACTTGGCTCCTCTGGTTACGCTGCCAGGGCAGGCTCGCGTGGAGGCGGATGCGAGACTGAATGCCATCATCGTGCGCGACGCGCCCGAACGGCTGCCGTATTACGACGAACTCATCAAATCGCTCGACGTGGAGCCGCAAGCCGTAGAAATCGAGGCCACCATCATCGACCTCAACACCGACCGTTTGCGCGAGCTGGGCATCAACTGGCGCTGGACGGATGATCGCGCGTCATTCCTGTTCGGCAATGGCACTGCCAGCGATACCCTGCTGCATGGCACCACGGCAACGGGCAGCATTACGCCCCAAGGCACCGGCGGGTTCTTGTCATTGGTGCTGGGCGGACGCAATCAATTTGTGGCGCGTATCAACGCCTTGCAGCAGCAGAAGGCAGCGCGCGTTGTATCCAGCCCGCAAATCATGACGCTCTCCAACGTAGAAGCCCTTTATGACACAACCAAGAGTTTCTATGTCAAGGTGCAGGGCCGCAATGAAGTGGATCTGTTCCGCGTAGAGGCTGGCACGACGCTGCGCGTCACGCCTCATGTGTTCAAGGAAGGCAACGACGTTCGCATCAAGCTGCTGGTGCAGATTGAAGACGGAGATTTTGACTTCGAGAGATCAGTGGATACCATGCCTACGGTGAACCGTTCGGCGATCAATACCCAGGCGCTTATCATGGCGGGCGAGAGTCTGCTGATCGGCGGCATGACGCGCGAAAAGTCCAGTGAAGGCGTCACCAAGGTGCCTTTCCTGGGGGATATTCCTGTGCTGGGCAACTTGTTCAAAACCACCGAACGCGGCGGTGAACACAAGGAGCGCTTGTTCCTGATTTCGCCCCGCCTGGTTCCGGCGCGCCGCGCCTTGTCCGGTACGGCTCCTGTCGGGCCGCAGCGGCCTGGCAACGCCGTTCAGGCGCCTCCCATGCCTGAGCTTGAACCCAAGCCGGATACGGCGCAGGAGAAAAAGGACGAGGCCGCCGCGCCGAAATCCAGATTCCTCATGCCCGCCAGCGGCGAAGCATCCATTGGTCAAACCTACTGACGTTCTACCAACTCAAGAGGCTCCAGCATGACAGCACCCCTGCTTTACGAACTGCGCGTTCTCAGTGGCCGCCAGCGTGGCGCCACGTTTCCGATCAAGCCAGGTGCGCCGTTGCGCATTGGACAGGACTGGTCCAGCGATGTTGTGCTGCGCGCGGACAGTGCCGCCGCCGCGCGGATCTCTTTGCTGGATGACGAATCCGCGCTGGAGCTGCAGGTGGAGAACGGCAGCTCGCAGGTAGAGGAAGTCAGCATTGATGCAGGCCAGAAAATGGCCGTGGGCCTGTATGTGCCGTTTTCCCTGGGCGACGTGCAATTGGCGGTAGGACAGGTGGGCGCGCCGCAATGGGGCGCACTGTTTGGCAACGCTACCCCGCAGCCGCTTGTGCCAGCTGAAACGCAAGGCAATGCCTTGCAGCCGATGCAGCCTGCCGCCGTAGCAAGCGCGCGTTGGGTGCGCCGCCTGTTGCAGGGCGGCGTGGCCCTGGTGGCAATTTCGGCTGGCGCACTGACCTTGAGCTGGGCCATGGATCGCCACCCGGGCACACCCGGCCAGCAGGTAGAGCAGATGCGCCAGAGCCTGCACCGCCTTGGCTATGCCACTCTGGATGTCGAAATCCGCGACGGTCAGCCTGTTGTCACGGGCTATCTCAATTCGGAAACCCAGCGCGCCGAGTTGGAGCAAGCCTTGGCGCGCACTTCCATGCGAAGCGTCCGTGTCATGCCGTGGATCAATGAACAAGTCACGCAAGGCGTGGCTGAAGTATTCCGGCTCAATGGCATTGCGGCGCAGGTCAAATCTGCCGGATCGGGCGTTGTGCAAGTCCACACACGCGAAGCCAACACTGAAAACCTGCAGCGTGCCGAAGCCGTAGCACGGCGTGATGTGCCAGGCCTGGTCAAGCTGGTGTCCGTCAATGACGCGCCACCTGCCGCAGCCAAGGCTTCTCCCGTGGCGGCGGATCCTGGCAAGCGCGTGGCGGCCATTGTTCCTGGCGACCCTGCCTATGTGGTCACGGCAGATGGCACGCGCTACTTCACGGGCGCAGTGTTGCCTACCGGGCATCGCATCCAGGCCATTCAGGCCAATCTTGTTCAGCTGGAGCGCGATGGGCAAATCAGCCAGCTGACCTTCTGAGCTTTTTCTTTGTTTTTCCGGCGCAGACCGTTTCCTTGGACCGGCGGTCATTGCGCTTCATGCTTCAGGTCCCTGTCTCACAAAGGAGAGCAACATGAGCAACAGCGTATCCCCTCTGTCCGTGCTGGCGACTTCGCCCCTGACCGGCTCGCAACGTCCGGGCGGCAAGTCCTCCAGCTGGTATGAAGCCATGGCTGAAGCCTGGGGCAAGACGCTCAATGCCAAGGCCAATGAGATTGAGGTCGCGTCCGATCAGCTGGCCGAAGGCAATGACCGTCCCGAACACATCACCCGCATGACGGCGCTGGCTCAACAGATGGGCTTCATGTCCAACAGCGCCCATACCTCGCTGCAATCTGTGGGCACGGCGCTCGAAACGATGGCTCGCAAGCAGTAAGGGCCGGGAGCAGAAACCGCATGAATGCACTGTCATCCCTGATCCCAGCCGAGCAGGCGCTGGCCGCAAGCCACAGCGCGGGCGGCGCGCCAGCTTCCGTGCAGGCGGGCTATGGCGTGTCGCTGACCGACTTGTCGGGCTTCAGCGACGCGCTGGCTCGCGCTGATGGCACGCTGCACCCGCATGCCACGGCGCCCGCCGCAGAAACCATGCAGGCGCTGTTCAGGCCGCTGGAGCACATCAATGCCGAGGCGGCTTCGCTGTCCAAGCATGCTGAAAGCGCCATGGCTGCGGGCAATGACCTCACGCCCGGCGAGATGGTCATGCTCACCGTGCGCTGCCACGAATTCCTGTTTCACAGCCAGCTGACCGCCAACGTGGCCAACCGCACGTCTGACGGCCTCCAGCAACTGTTCCGGCAACAGGCGTGATGCGCGCGCTTTCCCGTCCGGCGCGTCCGGCTGCCGCCCATTGGCGGTGGCTGGGCGCACCTTTGATGGCCTTGCTGCTGGCAGCCTGCTCCCAGCAGGAGCTGTATGGCCAGCTCAGCGAGCGCCAAGCCAATGAAATGGTGGCGGTGCTGCGCATCGCTGGCGTGAAAGCCGACAAGGTCGCAGCCCGGGACGGCAAGACCTTCACGGTCACCACCAACCCGGGTGATTTCTCCCGCGCCGTTGAAGTCCTGCACGACAGCGGTTTGCCGCGCGATAACTTCGACACCCTGGGTCAGGTTTTCAAGAAAGAAGGCTTTGTTTCCTCACCGCTGGAAGAGCGCGCGCGCTTCACGCATGCCCTTTCGCAGGAAATCTCCCACACCATCTCCAGTATTGATGGCGTGCTGCAGGCGCGCGTGCATGTCTCCGTGCCTGAGAAAAATCCGCTGTCAGACAAGCCCGCAACCGCCACCGCTTCGGTTTTCATCCGCCACCGTCCGGGGCTGGACATGACGCAGCAGGTCGGCAAGATCAAGGCGCTGGTGGTCAATGCCATTGAGGGCTTGCCTTATGACAACGTCACCGTCGTTCTCTTTCCCGCAGAATCCATGCCCGTCGTAGCCAAGCCAGCGGCTCCCGCGCCTGCTTCCATCTGGGGAACAGATAGCTTCAAGCCCGTTGTGGCCATCGGCGCAGGACTGGGCGTTGCCGCCCTTGTGCTGGCCTGGTTTCTGGGTTGGCGCCAGCGGCGTTCGGCCAGTTCAGGCCATGCCTTAACGGTGCGCAATAGGGCGTCTTCGGCGCCCCCGCCGTCCAAATCCGCGCATTCTTCCTGAGCGTTCCGGGTGGTTCGCTGTTTGGCATGAAGACACGAAGCCTCCGGGCCAGGCCACAGGCTCCAAGCCTGTGCCGCGCTGGCGGCTTCGTTTTCAGGCTGCCATGCGAGCCGTTTTCTTTCAATGCGCTGCTTCTTCAAAAAGAGGAGCGAATTTCAGGGGCGCAAAACAAGAAAGGTCCTAGTGCAATCGAGAGAACGTGCTATGAATGAAAGAGCAGAAACGCCTTCTTCCTTGCCTGAACTTCCCTCTGCTTGCCAGGCTTTGCCCATTGCTCCCAGACACCTTTTGGTCTCCTGCGACTGCCATGACTGAAACGCTTGCTGAACCCGCCGAAGACGCCATCCAGCCTTCCCTTTTTGCCAGCATGGCGGGGCGGCGGCGCCAGCGCCTGGCGGCTGCCCGCCTGCTGGCGGGCACGGGCGCGAGCTGGCGCACGATTGACGCCTGCCCCGCCTGGGCCACCGCCAGCGAAGGCGAACGCCAGCGCCTGGCCGCCTTCGTTGGCGCATGGTGGCTGGCTGATTCGCTGCGCGCCAGCATCGACGGCAAGCGCCTGGCCGCCGTGTGTGAAGTGCTGGGCGAAGACGGCCTCCAGCGCCTGTTGCGTGCCGAAAGCGGCGGTCTGGAGCTTGATGCAGCTCCGCCGCGCCCCGGCCTGACTGAAGCTAGCCAATGCGCTGACCAACTGCAGTCTTGCGGCCGCGCCCTGCTGCTGTGGGGTCTGCCCGCCGCGCTGCGCGCCCTGATGCCCGCCGCACTGGGCTGGCCCGCCCCTGAAGTCAATCAGCACCATGCTTTTGACGCCCACATCGACTGGGCGCGCCGCGCCATTGACACCGGCACGGCTGAAGCCGCGCGCTGCGTCCAGCCTGCCAGCCCGCCAGAAGAAGGCGAAGAAGGCGAAGAAGAGGCAGGCAATGCCGATGACGAATGAAGCAGGCGGCCCGCAAGCCGCCGCTTCAAAATCCGCCACCCGATAAGCCGCGCAAGGCGGCCCGCTTCCTGACCTCCCTTCATGAGCTACCTGCTTGCCCTGGATGACGCCTTCCCTGGCGCCATCGCCACCACTTCTCCCATTGTGCCCGCCAGCGAGCTGCCTGCGCTGCAAGACGCACTGGCCCTTTCCGCGCGTCTGACCCAGCTGCTGGCCACGCAGGAGCAGCAAGTCACCCAGGCTTGCGAAGAAGCCCGCGCCCAGGGGCGCGAAGAAGGGCTGGAACAAGGCCGCGCGCAGGCGCTGGAAAGCGGCGCGCAGGCATTGAGCGACACGCTGGAGAAAATCGCCCGCGAGCAAGCCGCCCAGCGCGAAGAACTGCGTGGTGCGCTCGTCACCCTGGCCTCATCCATGGTGCGTTGCATGGCGGCTGAACTCGCTCCGCCCGACGTGCTGGCCGCGCTGGCCGAGCGCGCTTTCGAGCACGTCGTGCCCGCGCAAAGCGTGCGCGTGCGCCTGGCCCCCGGCATGCTGGAGCCTGTGCAGACCCGCCTGGCCGCCCGCCAGCTGGCCTTGCCCGTGCAATGCCAGGCCGATGAGCGGCTGGGGCCGCTGGAATGCGTCATTGAATCGCCCACCGGCACGCTCATCGCCGGGCTGGAAGCCGTGCTCGACCGCACCGCCCAATCCCTTGAACTCTCGCGCCAGATGGCGCAGCAGCAGCGCGAATCGTGAGCAGCAACACCGCCCGCCCCCTGTTTGATGACGCCCTGGCCCAGGGCCTGCGCGTCATGCAGCCCCAAGTCGCCCGTGGCCGCGTGGCCCAGGCTTTTGGCACCACCTTGCGCGTCAGCGGCCTGCAAGCCGTCATTGGCCAGCAGTGCCTCATCCGCGATCCTGCACGCCCCCACGCCACTCCGCTGCGCGCCGAAGTCGTTGGCCTGCATGAGCACGAAGCCATCCTCGTGCCGCTGGGCCACCTGCAAGGCATCTCGATGGGCGCCGAAGTTGAAATCATGGAACGCGCCTCCCTCATCCCTATGGGAGAAGCCCTGCTGGGCCGCGTGCTCAACGCCTTTGGCGAGCCGCTCGATGGTCAGCCCCTGCCTGCCAGCGTGCCCCTGCGCTCCTTCTACAGCGAGCCGCCCAACCCGCTGCACCGCGCCCCGGTTGATAAACCCTTCATCACCGGCGTGCGCGCCATTGACGGCCTGCTCACCGTCGGCGAAGGCCAGCGCCTGGGCGTCTTCGCCATGGCCGGCGGCGGCAAATCCACCCTGCTGGGCATGCTGGCGCGGCAGGCGCGCAGCGACATCAACGTCATCGCCCTCGTGGGTGAGCGCGGCCGCGAAGTGCGCGAATTCCTGGAAGAAAGCCTCGGCCCCGAAGGCATGGCCCGCTCCGTCGTCGTCGTCTCCACCAGCGACCGCCCCGCGATGGAACGCCTGCGCGCCGCCCAGACTGCCACCGCCATTGCCGAAGGCTTTCGCGCCCAGGGCCAGCGCGTGCTGCTCATGATGGACTCCGTCACCCGCTACGCCCGCGCCCTGCGCGAAATCGGCCTCTCGGTAGGCGAGCCAGCCGTGCGCCGGGGCTTTCCGCCCAGCGTCTTTGCCGAGCTGCCGCGCCTGTTCGAGCGCGCCGGCAACGACGCCCACGGCTCCATCACCGCCTTCTACACCGTGCTGGCCGAAGACGAAGACAACACCGACCCCGTCGCCGAAGAAACCCGCTCCATTCTGGACGGCCACATCGTCCTCTCCCGCAAGCTCGGCCAGGCTGGCCACTACCCGGCCATTGACGTGCTGGCCAGCGCCAGCCGCGTCTTCACCCGCGTCACCAGCCGCGAGCACCAGCAGGCCGCCTTGCGCGTGCGCGCGCTCATGGCCAAACACGAAGAAATCCGCTTCCTGCTGCAAGTGGGCGAATACGCCCCCGGCAGCGACGCCCTGGCTGATGACGCCATTGCCGCCCAGCCCGCCATTGAAAACCTGCTGCGCCAGCGCCCTGACGAAGCCAGCGCCTTTGAAGACACCATCGGCCAGATGCAAGGCTTTGCCGCCTCCTCCGCGCGCAGCCGCGACATCCAGGTTGAATGACTGAATGAGCGGCGCCCAAGACCTGCCCCGCCAGCTTGAACAGGCCCGCCAGCTGGCCCGCCTGCGCCAGCTGCGCGAGCGCACCGCCCTGGCCGCCCTGCACGAAGCCGACAAAGCCCTCCTTCAGGCTGAAGAAGCGCTGGAGCGCCGCCGCGCCGCCCTGGCCCGCCTGAGCGAAGAGCGCGGCCAGCTCAGCCAGCGCATCGTCCATGAATGCGCTCCCGACCTGGGCCGCCTGGCCGCCTACATCGGTGCCATGACGGCCGACCTTGACGACCAAATCGAGCGCACCGAATACGCCATGCTGGACGACGAAGAAGCCCTCGACGAAGCCCGCAAGAGCCGCGAGCGCGCCCGCCAGGCCTGGCTGCGCGCCAGCGCCGCCGTCAATGCCGCCGAAACCCTCGTCACCGACACCCGCCGCGCCCACCGCCAGGCGCAAGAAGCCGTGCAAGAGCGAGAAGCCGAAGACGCCGCCAGCGCCGCCCACAGCCAAAGGCAGCAGCAGGAACGCGGTTAAAGACAGGCCATTATTAGCTCTTAAAACAAGAGCGTGACGTCCTAGTGGAAACTGCGCAAAGCGGCATTTCAGATGCCCTGAATTTGCTCCTGTTTTTGATGCCATCTGGCGCTGTTGGGGGAGAAGTCCCCCCGGCTCCGCCGCGCGGAAGGCTATGCTGCCGGGCCAAGTTTTGCTCACGCCTGCTGCACTCATGTCCACGCTCCCTCACCAGATCCGGCTCATTGGCGGCCAATGGAAGCGCACGCGCCTTGGCGTGCCCGGCATGCCCGGCCTGCGTCCCACGCCTGACCGCGTGCGGGAGACGCTGTTCAACTGGCTGGGGCAAGACTTGGCGGGCTGGCGGGCGCTGGATGCCTTCGCGGGCACGGGCGCGCTGGGGCTGGAGGCCGCCTCGCGCGGAGCGCAGAGTGTGCTGCTGGTGGAGCAGGACGCGCGGCTGGCCGCCGCCTTGCGCCAGCATCAGCAGCGCCTTTCGGCCAGCGCCGTGCAGGTGCTGCGCGGCGATGGCGTGGCGGCCCTGCACGGCCAGCCTGCGGGCAGCCTGGATGTGGTGTTTCTCGATCCGCCTTTTGCCGCCGCCAGCCTGTATGCGCCCGCACTGGCCGCCGCCGCCAAGGCTTTGCGCCCTGGCGGCTTTGTCTATCTGGAAGCAGACGCCTCATGGCAGGGCCGCCCCGAAGCCGCTTCATTCACGCTGCGCCGCCACCTGAAGGCGGGCGCGGTGCATGCCCATTTGTTCTGCAAGCCCCTGCCCACGGAGGAAAAACCATGAGCCGCCCTGTCATCGCCGTCTATCCCGGCACGTTCGATCCCATCACGCTGGGCCATGAAGACATCGCGCGCCGCGCGCGCGAGCTGTTTGACGAGGTCATCATCGCCGTGGCCATCGCCCATCACAAAAAAACTCTGTTCACCTTGGAAGAGCGGCTGGAGATGGCGCAGACGTCGGCCCGGCAATGGCCGGGCGTGCGGGCGGAGCCGTTCGAGGGGCTGATCAGCCACTTCGTGCAAGCCAAAGGCGGCAAGGCAATGGTGCGCGGGCTGCGCGCGGTCACTGACTTTGACTACGAGTTCCAGCTTGCGGGCATGAACGGCGTGCTGGCGCCGGAGGTGGAGACGGTGTTTCTCACGCCGGGCACGCGCTACCAGTTCGTCAGCAGCACCTTCGTGCGCGAAATCGCCCTGCTGGGCGGCGATGCCGAACAGTTTGTGGCCCCGCACGTGTGGCAGCGGCTACTGGAAAAACGGCGAAGCAGCGCCAAGCCCTGAGAACCCGTCTTCAAAAAATCAAGCGGCATGGTTGGTTCTCTTGCTTAAAAGATTGCGAACAGGTTTTTAGCGCGAATTGCGCCAAAGCCGTTTTTACCCTTCGTGAATTTGCTCTTGCTTTTGACGTGTGACGTTCCTGCGCCGCCGTGCCGCCAACGCGCCTGCCAGGCCCAGAGCGCCCGAAAGGGCGGCCAGCGCGCCTGTTGATGCGGAGGGCACGGCGGCAGGCTGCTGCGGCAAGGGGCGCAGCGTGATGCTGATCGTGTCCAGCGCGAAGATGCGTCCGACGAAATTCATGCCGAATGGCCCCGAAAAATAGGGTGTGTGCGGTGTGCCGGTGCCTGTCTGGGACGCGAATTCCACCTTGTCCACGTCGCTGTAATTCAGGTTCAGGAATGTGGGGCTGCCCGCCGCAAGCGTGACGGTCCGTGTATCAACCACCGTGCCAGCGCGCGAGGCGGTGATTTTGACTTGCAGGTTGTTGTGCCAGACGGGTGTGATGTAGAGACTGTGCAAGTCAAACCGCCTGCCGCCGCTGCCGGTGATGGAGCCGGTCAACCCGTCATTTGGCGTTGCAGGCGGCGTAAAGGGAACAACGGCCAGATTGCGAGGCGTTTGCGCGCCATCGGTGTAGCCGGAGCCCAGGTATTGCCCGGTGCCAAACGGGTCTTGCATGGTGTTATTGGCGCACTCGAGGTTGTTCCACACCAGGCCGCCGTAGCCTGCAGCAAAGGTGTAGTCGGTGCGGGCGTTGCTGTAGTCGCAGTTCAGCTCGTCAAAGTTGATGATGGCCGCTTGTGCTTGCGCGGCTGCGAACAGGGCTGAAGCGATGATCAGGCGTTGCTTGAGGTGCATGTTTTTCTTGAAAAAATGTAATTTTAAGAATGGGACAGCGGCGGAATGGCTTCCCTTCCTCAAATTTTTACGGGTTTTTTCATGAACTTCAAAGGCAGTCAATGGTCCCGCTGCGCGCCTGCGTTCACCAATATTCACGGCACGTGGCGGCGTTGGCGAAAAAAGCTTCGCCGGTTGCCTACGGCGGCCATGAGGCCGTAATTATTGCTCCTCTATTCATAGCGCGCAGTCCTAGTCAAACGGGCGCAGAGTCCGCTTTTATATGCTTTAAATTAGCTCCTATTTTTGATTTATGAGGCTGCTGTGCCGCCCATGTATCCGGCCTTGTCCGCTTTGTTGCAATTCAGGCTAAGCTGCCGGAAACCGTGCGGGCAAGTTTTTGTCGATGAAGGGGCAGAAAAGACGCGGCGGAAAAACCGGCGGAGATTGTCAGTGCAAGACCGAGAAACCTTCCCAGCT
Source organism: Ottowia cancrivicina (assembly GCF_029813755.1). Lineage (NCBI taxonomy): Bacteria > Pseudomonadati > Pseudomonadota > Betaproteobacteria > Burkholderiales > Comamonadaceae > Ottowia > Ottowia cancrivicina. Next base: position 47,357 of record NZ_JARVII010000013.1, read on the forward strand.
GTTTCAACCCGCAGCGCCGTCGAATGATATGAATAAATGGTTTTGACAAGGAGAAAATGCAATGAAAAAGCGTGTATGCGCCGCAGGCGCCTTATTTTTGGCATTGGCAATGGCGCTGCCATGCGCGCCGGCCCTGGCGCAGGAGCAGGCTCGCAAAACCGACCACGCCGAGCCAAAACCTGTCCAGCAGGGCACATTGACCAATGAAAAATTGCAACGTGACGCCATGATGGGGGTCGCTGCCAAGGCAGGCGTGCTGGGCTGCGAAAAAATCACTGGCGTGCAGCCATTCGTGACCCGCATGCCCTCGGGGGAGCCTGGCGCGCGCAGCTGGCAGGAAATGTGGGTGGTTCAGTGCGGGGCCGCCAAACACAATGTGGTGATTGATTTCAGGGAGAGCGGCATGAGCGCGGCGGATTGGACCATCCGCCAGTGAACCGCCGCCGCCGCTGGGCTGTGGCGAGGCGCTGGAGCCTGCTCATGATCTGGCCGCAGGCTGCGCTGAAGGGCCGCGCTTGTCCGTGCGCCGGAATGCAGAGCCAGCTCATGAGCAAGCGGCCTTCAGGCATCGCGCGGGCCTGCGGCAAAATGAATTTCCTTTTTGCCTCAGGTTTTTTTCATGAGCATCAAAAGCGACAAATGGATCCGCCGCATGGCCAAGGAGCACGGCATGATCGAGCCTTTCGAGCCGGGCCAGGTGCGGCAGGTGGACGGGCGCAAGATCGTCAGCTACGGCACTTCCAGCTATGGCTATGACATTCGCTGCGCGCCTGAATTCAAGATATTCACCAACATTCACAGCACGGTGGTGGATCCGAAGAACTTTGACGAAAAGAGCTTTGTCGATTTCGAGGGCGAGGTTTGCATCATTCCGCCCAACAGCTTTGCGCTGGCGCGCACCGTGGAATATTTCCGCATTCCGCGCAACGTGCTCACCATCTGCCTGGGCAAAAGCACTTACGCGCGCTGCGGAATCATCGTCAATGTGACCCCCTTCGAGCCGGAGTGGGAAGGCTACGTGACCCTGGAATTCAGCAACACCACGCCCTTGCCCGCCAAGATTTACGCAGGCGAAGGCTGCGCGCAGGTGCTCTTTTTTGAAAGCGATGAAGTATGCGAAACCTCTTACAAGGACCGGGGCGGCAAGTACCAGGGCCAGGTGGGCGTGACGCTGCCCAAGACCTGAAGCCGCCCATGCGCACGCTGGCCCTTCTTTTTTGTGTCAGCCTGCTGGCTGCTGCATGTGGCGCGCCGCCCCGTGCGGCGGATGCGTCAGCGCGCCAGCAGCCTTATCCAGCCTGCGCGCCCATGCCCACGTCCGCCGACCGGCAGGCCGCCTGGCAGCCTGTGCCGAAAGGGCAGGCGCGCGAGAACATTCCCCGTGTGCTGGTGAAGGTGCTGGTTGAAACGAATGGCTGCGCTTCCAGGGCCGAGATCAGGCAGTCCAGCGGCTACCCCTCGCTGGACAACTACGCCGTGCGCCGGCTTCTGGCCACGCGCTTTCTGCCCGGCACGCGCAACGGCACGCCCGATGCCATGTGGGTGACAGTGCCCTTTCTTTTTGCGCCCAGCGGCATGGGCGTGCCCACGTTCGTCGTGCACGACGCGCCGCCCAGGCCATAGCGCATGGCGCGCAGCGCGCCGCAATACGTTGCGATACGCCGTTTCACGCAGCGCCGTCAAGATGCCTGCGTTAGCATTCGTCCACTTTTTGCAACCAAATGGGAGAAAGCACTGATGTTCACGTTCCGAGCAATCGCGCGGCGCGGCTTGGCGGCCTGTTGCGGGCTGATGGCCGCCGCCGCCCTGGCGCAGCCCGCGTCCGCGCAGGAAGGCGCACGCCGCGTGCGCGAAGTGATCAACCTTGACACCGGCTTGGCGCAGCCCGCACCCGCGCAGGAAGGCGCCCCCCAGCGGCCTGAACCTGTGGCGCAGACTCAGGCGCCAGCGGCCGAGGCGGCTGACAGGGCTTTCGTCATCACGCCGGGTGATGGACGGCTGGGCACTTTCAAAACCGTGCAAGGCCAGGTCACGCTGGCGCAGGGCGACACGCGCCGCGCCGCCGTGGTGGGCGGCGCCCTGCTGCCCCAGGAGCGCCTGAGCACGGGCGCAGACGGCATCGCTGCTGTCACCTTGCGCGATGGCACCGTGCTCACGCTGGGGCCTGATTCGTCGCTGGATCTGGCCGAGTTCGATTTCAACTCCACCACGCAGGAAGGCAGCATGTGGGTCAAGCTCGCGCGCGGCAGCCTGCGCGTGATCACCGGGCTGATTGCCAAACTCCAGCCTGAAAAAGTCAAAGTCACCACGCCCACCGCCGTCATTGGCGTGCGCGGCACCGATTTCATTGTCGAGACCCGCCCATGAGGATTTCTCCGGATTCCCGCCCGGCCCTGTTGCCGCTTCTGCTGGCCGCAGCCGCGCTGCTGGCCGCCTGCGCTCCCGCCACCCGCGTCACCTTGCTGCCCCAGCCGGGCAGCGCCGTGGAAGTGCAAACGGGCGAGCGCCACGAGCGGCTGGATGAGGCTTACCAGACCCTGTCCGTGTCCACCCAGTCGGAAGTGGAGCGCGGCCACACCACGGCGCGCGCGGTGGAGCGGCGCATGGGCAAGCTGCTGGCCGCCGCGCCTGCGCCCGCGCAGCGTTACGCGCTGTACTTTCACACCGGCTCGGTGCAGCTCACGCCCGAATCCGAGGCCGAGCTGGACGCCGTGCTGGCCGAGGTGTCCAACCGCCCCGGCGCGGAAATCATCGTCACCGGCCACACCGACACCGTTGGCTCACTGACTGCCAATGACGAGCTTTCGCTCAACCGCGCCCGCCGCCTGCGGGAAGACATCATCGCCAAAGGCTTTCCCGCTGCCCGCATCGAGGCCGTGGGCCGTGGCGAGCGCGAGCTGCTCGTGCCCACTGAAGACGGCGTGGACGAGCCGCGCAACCGCCGCGTTGAAATCAAGGTGTACTGATCCGCACCGCAGCCACGGGCGAATGCGGACTGCCTGAATTTTGCTCCTTGATTGATAGCATGAGGTCCTAGTGGAATGGGCGCAAGGGCCATTTTCAAAGTCTTTGAATTGCTCCTGTTTTCAGTGCTTCAAGCAGCCCGGCTGGCGCGTGACGGCCTTTGAGCGCCGCGAAGGCTGCCACTGGCAAAGACGCCCATTCCCGCCGGGCTTCATCGCTTTTGCGCTACGGCCCGGCCTTGATTTCACGGATTGGGCCAGCAAGCGGCGTGAATGAAACCGTCAGCCGCGAATATGGGCGAATAAATATGGGCGGATGCATGCGTGGCTTAACGGCCGTCCCGGCAGCAGTGTCTGCGGCTGGGGGGCCGGAAGGCGCCTGGCCGCGCGCAAAATCAGCGGCTTTGGCAAAACATCATTCATGAATCCGCGCTGTTTTCTTCTTTGTCTGGCCTGCATGGCGGCGCTGGCGGGCTGCCAGCCGCAGCCTGCGTCCACCGCGTCCGTCGTGCGCATCGAGGGGCCGACGATGGGCAGCACCTACCACATCAGCTACGTGCCAGGCTCCGGCGGCCAGCCTGCCGCCGCGCAGGCGCAAGGGGCGGTGCAGGCGCTGCTGGGCGAGATTGACGCGGCCGTGTCCACCTACCGTGACGATTCGGATTTGGCGCGCTTTAACGCCGCGCCCGCGTCGGTGTGCATGGACATGCCTGACACGGCGCTTGAGCTGGCGCGGCACGCGCTGGCGCTGGCGCAGCAAAGCGAAGGCGCGTTTGACGTGACGCTGCTGCCCGTGCTGGAGGCCTGGGGCTTTCGCCACGGCGCGGCGGCGCGGCCCGCGCACGAGACGTCGCCCGCGCCCGCGCCAGCCGAGCTGGAGGCGGCGCGCGATCGCATGGGCATGCAGCATTTGCGCGTGCAGCCCGGCCAGTTGTGCAAGGACGCGCCCATCCGCGTGGAATTCAACAGCATCGCCGCCGGCTACGCGGTCGATCGCGTCGCCAGCTACTTTGCGCAGCAGGGCGTGGGCAGCTATCTGGTGGAAATCACGGGCGAGATGAAAGCCGTGGGCCTCAAGCCCGATGGCGCGCCCTGGCGCATTGCCATCGAGGCGCCGCTGGAAGGCGAGCGGCAGGCGCAGCGCATCGTGCAGCTCAACGGGCTGGCGCTGTCCACTTCCGGCGACTACCGCAACTGGCACGAGGTGGACGGCCAGCGGCAAAGCCACATCATTGATCCGCGCACGCTCGCGCCCGTGCGCCACCGCCTGGCCGCCGTCACGGTGGCCGCCCCTTCGGCGCTGGAGGCCGACGGCCTCTCCACCCTGTTCATGGCGCTGGGGCCGCAGCAGGGCTTTGACTACGCCCAGGCCAGGGGCATTGCGGCCTTGTTCGTCAGCCGCCGGGAAAATGGCGCAGGCTTCGCTACCCGGGCCACGGCGGCTTTTGACGCGGCCTTTGGCGCATCACCTCAAGGAGAAAAACCATGATCTGGCTCATCGCATTCATCGTCATGCTGCTCGTGGTGGCGGGCATGGCCATTGGCGTGATAGCGGGGCGCAAGCCCATCGGCGGCTCTTGCGGCGGCCTGGCTAACGCCGTGGGCATTGACCACGCCTGCACCTGCGGCAAAGCGCCCGGCTCCTGCGGCGGCGGGGCCGCGCCTTCAGAACAAAGGTCAGAAGCGCCGCCCGCGTGAGAGAGCCTGTTCAAGAGCGGGCCGCAAGGCGGGGCGGCCCGGCCAGCTGGCGGCCTGCGCCCTTCCCGGCTGGATGGCGGGCAGGCGCGAAAGCATGCTGAATGGCATCAAAACAGGAGCAAATTCAAGCCCCCAGAAATGGCGATTACGCCCATTCCACTAGGACGTAACGCTATGAAAGAAGGAGCTAATATGAGCGCTTCGTCAGCGCCGCCCCGGAAGGGAAAAGGCAGCGCGCAAGGCTTCTGAACGCCTGCTTGCCGTCGGTCCGCAGGCGCAAAAGCGCGGACTTGGGCGCTCTTGCGGCCCTGCGAACGCCTGCCGGATTGCAAGGCGCGCCTGCGCTTTGCGGGCCATCACTCAAGCCGCATCCCTCGCGCGGCCAGACTCTGAACGGGTTCCGAAGCGCCGCCCCCGGCCCCTTTCCTTCGCGGATGCGCTCCGCTCCGCCTCATTCATTTCTGCCGAGCGCAAACTCCCGCGCTGGCGCGAAAGGAGAGCAGGCGCAGCGCCAGATCCGCTCTTGAAATCAGAGCATCAGGTCTTGGCGGAATCAGCGGGAATACCCATTGATGGCCCGCCGAATTCGCTCCTGTTTTTTGATGGATGAAGCCCCCCCTGCCCGCTCCAGGAAAGCTGGCCGCCGGGCCGCGCGCCGGGGCCGGGGCGTCCGTTCACGGCCAGGCTGCGGGCGTCAATCCAGCGCGGGCAGCGCGCCGAAAGCGCCTTGCGCGAGGGCTTGCTGCATGTGGGCAAGCTGCTCGGGGGTGTTCATCACCAGGCCGTCCTGGCCGCTGATGGCTTCGTTCAGCGGCTGGGCGCTGACGAGGATGGCGCGCACATCTTCATCGCCTTCGGCGTGCAGGCCGGCTTCGTCGCCGAAGGCATCGAGCATGGCCGTTTGCAGCGGCCCCACGGGATGCAGCCAGTGGCTGATACGCAGCGTGCCCGTCAGGGTCAGGAGCACGGCGTACCAGCCGTTTTGCAGGGGCAGGTCGGTTTTCTGGCCGGCTTTGAGGGTCAGGTCCCACAGTTGCAGGGATTGCACGGTTTCGGCGGGGCCCAGCTGGCCTTGCCATTCACCGGCGATCAGGCGCAGGCTGCCTGTTTCGCCGGGCAGGCTCAAGGCAGGGATGCTTGCACTGCGGATGAGCTGGCAGTGCGGCTCGGTGAGCTTGTATTGGGCGGGCAGGTTGATCCAGAGGCTGACTTGCTCCAGCGGCGCGCCGGGCGAGGGGCGTTCTTCGCGCAGCAGGCCACGGCCCGCGCCGTTCCAGAGCACGTCGCCAGCGGCCAGCGTGTGGTCGTGCCCGGCGCTGTCACGCACGCGCAGGCCGCCCTGGAGCAGGAGGGTGACGCATTCAAGGCCGCAAAAGGCCTGCGCGCCGGTGCTGGCGCCCGCTGGCGCGCTGGCGCAGGCGGCGTGGGTGGCACGAATGGCGGCATTGGTCTGGCGGCCCATGCCGTCGTAGGTGAAGAAAAGCTGCTCTTCAAAGGCATTGCCTACGGGGTGGGGAGAGAGGGCGCGCGAGACGCCGACGACGACTTTTTTCATGGTGGCCGGAAAAATCGTGAGAGAAAAGGTGGAAAGAAACCGCCGCAGCGGCAGGAAATCAGGGCGCTGCGGCGGCAGCGCCGTGGCTGGCGTGGTTGTGCGGGCCGCCGCGCTCTTTGGACAGGGCCTCGAGAATTTGGGGCGTGATGCGCGCCCAGGGCAGCGCCTGGCCGCCGCGCTTGGCGGCAAAGCGTGCGGCGTCTTCCTCGCGGGCGAAGGCGGGCAGGTCGGGCGTGCGCATGGGGCCGCGCACTTCGGAGCCGTGCACGAACCAGGCTTGCTCCAGCGGCGTCCACTGGCCGCTGGCGGCATCGGTCACCCAACGCGATTGCACGTCGGCCTCGCTGCGGTTGGGGCTGTAGCGGCCGACGTTGGCCAGAAACAGCAGCAAATTGACGGGCGAGTCGAAATACTGCGCCGAGTGGTCGGTGTAGATGATCTGGGCGGCCCAGCGCGGGTTGCGGGCGGGGAACATGCCGCAAACGGGGCAGCGCGCGTCTGGCGGCACGGGACGCGGCGCTTCGGGCGGCAGGCCGCTGGCGGGGTCGTAAGGGGTGGGCGGGGCGACGATGCAGACTTCATCCAGCCCTTCGTCGCCCGCTGGCGGCTGCCCGGGCGCGGCGCGGCGCAGGGCCAGGCCCGCCGCGCCTGCCGCAGCCAGCGCGCCAGCGCCTGCCAGCCAGAGCCAGCGACGGCGTGTGAGGGGCGTTTTGGCAGAGGCGGCGGCAGCGGGCGGGGTCAGCAAAGGCGGCTGGCTCATGGCGGGCTGAAGAAGGGCGTGATATCAAGGACAGGAGCAAATTCGAGGGGGGTCAAAACCGGCTTTCGCGCCCATTCCACTAGGACCTCATGCTATGAATCAAGGAGCGAAATGGAGGGTAAAACCGGCCCTGCTTCCGGGCGTTTTTCAGGCGCTGTTCAGGCACATGGAGCGGCGCTCACATGCTGTTGTCCAGCCCGGAGCCGCCGCGCAGATCAATCATTTCGGGGGTGATTTCGTTCATGCGCAGCAGCTTGCCGCCGTATTCGGCGATGAACTTTTGCGCGTCTTCTTCGCTGCTGAAGGTGCCCAGGGTTTCGCCCATGGAGCCTTTGCGCTTGCTGCCCTGCACATAAAGGGCGGTGCGCGCGTCGATCCAGGCGCCTTTGGGGTTGTCCCAGTCGGCGCGGCCCATGTCTTGCACATAGACGGCGTTCACCTTGCGGATTTGCTCGGGCAGCAGCAGGGTGTTGAGCACTTCGATGGTGTCGCAGTAAAACCAGGGACGGTCTTCGCCCGCGTAGTGAATCTGGCCCTTGGGGCCGGGGTAGTCGGTGAGCAGCATGCCGTCCAGCTCGCAGGAGGTGGAGGCGGTGATTTCAACGGGTTCGGTGCTGACGGCCTGGCTGCCGGTTTCGTTGCTGCACGCCGCCAGCGGGGCGATGGCTGACAGGGCCATCAGGCCCAGCAGCACGCGGCGCTCGGAGCAGGCTTCATCACGGGCATGGGGCTGGCCGCAGCGGCAGGCGGCGTGAAGGGGGCGAAGGCGAAGGAAATCGCTCATGTCTTGAATCTCCATTTGGCAAGGGCCAAGGGTATGGCAATCCAGCCGGCCATGACGGCGGCCAGCACGTCCAGCCGCAGCAGCACGGGCGGCACCACGCTGACCAGCCCGTAGGCGCTGCGCACGTCTTCGGCGGAAAAGACGTTGAGGATGCGGAAAACGTCGGTCGGGTTCAGCAGCAGCAGGTAGGGGAAGATTTCGCCGCCGTAGCGCCCGGCAGTGCCCACCAGCACGCCCAGCAGCGCCAGGTCAAACACCAGCACGAACAAAAACCACAGGATGATGGCCGCGCCCGAAGCGCGCGTGCGGTCGCGCGCCAGCACCGAGATGAGCACGGCCAGGCTCAAAAAGGCCAGCCCCATGAGCAGCGCGCTGATCACGAAGCCCGAATAGTGAAAAAGCGCCCGCGTGCCGAACTGCCCCGCCAGCACCACGCCCACGGCGGCCAGCCCGGCCAGCATGGCCAGCGCCAGCGCCAGCGCCAGGCCCAGGTATTTGCCCAGCAGCAGCTCGCCGCGCGTGATGGGGTAGGCCAGCAGCAAGTCGAGCGAACCGCGCTCGCGCTCGCCCACGATGGCGTCAAAGCCCAGCAGCAGGGCAATGAGCGGCACGAGGTAGATGACGAGGCTGACCAGGCTGGTGATGGTGAATTCCAGCGAGCGCAGGCCCACCGTGCCCTGCTGCGCGCCGCCCGCGTAGGTGATGACGAGCGAGAACGCGGCGAACACCAGCGCCACGGCCAGCACCCAGCGGTTGCGCAGACGGTCGCGAAATTCCTTGGAGGCCAGGGTGAGAACTTGACGGGGCTGGATCATGCGGCTTCCTGTTGGGTTTGCGGGCGGGATTGCGGGCGGTTTTGCGCGCTGGCGGCCACGCCCGCGCCGCCTTCGCTGAAGAACATGTCTTCCAGCGAGGGGGCATGCACTTGCACGTCGGCCACTTGCGGCGCGGCCAGCAGGTGGCGCAGCAGGGCCATTTTTTTCTCGCGCGGGGCGCGAAGGGTGAGGGTCTGGCCGTCAAAAGCGTGTGCGAAGCCGGCCAGATCGGGCGGCCAGGCGGCCATGAAGCCCTGGGCCTGCCCGGCATCCACGCCAGCGGCCAGGCTGGCCTGCACCGTCAGCGGCAAATCGAAGATGGCGCGCAGCTCGTCCAGCGTGCCCAGCGCCTGCACCTTGCCGCTGGCCATGACGGCCACGCGGTCCACGCGGTTTTGCAGCTCGGCCAGGATGTGCGAGGTGAGCACGATGGTCAGCCCCTGGTCGCGCAGCTCGGCCAGCGTGTCCCAGAAAAAGTGGATGGCGTGCGGGTCCAGCCCCGTGGTGGGTTCATCCAGAAACAGCACGCGCGGCTGGCCCAGCAGCGCCTGCGCAAAGCCCAGGCGCTGGCGCATGCCCTTGGAGTAGGCGCGCACCGGTTTTTTGCCCGCCGCGCCCAGGCCCACGCGCTCCAGCAGCGCGGGGCAGCCTGCCGCGTCCACGCGCTTGAGGCGCGCAAAAAAGCGCAGCGTTTCCAGGCCGCTGAGGTTGTCCCACAAGGCCACGTTTTCGGGCAGGTAGCCGATGCCGCGCCGCACTTCGCGCGCGGCGCTGCCGTGCACGGGCTGGCCGCCCACTTCAATGCGGCCGCTGGTGGGCGCAAGCAGGCCGAGCATCATCTTGAACAGGGTGCTTTTGCCCGCGCCGTTGTGGCCGATCAGGCCGAACACTTCGCCGCGCCGGATGTCGAGCGAAACGCCGTCCACGGCGGTGAAGCGGTCAAAGCGTTTGGTGACGCCGCGCAAGCGAATGACGGCGTCGCCCCCGCCGGGGCTGCTGCTGGTTTCATCGGACATTGGGATTTTCCTTTTGCACGCGCGCGCGCCATTTGGCCCATTCGGTGGAGCGCGGCAGCATGCGGGGGTGGTCTTCCACGACGCTGGGCACGCGCAGCACCGGAAACTGCTGGCCCACCAGGCGCAGCGCCTGCACGGCAGGGCTGCCCAGCAGCATTTGCACGGCAGGGTAGCGCCAGCTGAGGCGGTCCACGATGTCGTTGGCTTCGTAGGGAATGTCGCCCCGGCCGTCGTGGTCGCGGTCCCAGCCGCGATAGTTGCTCCAGTAGTTGCCTTCGGGGCCGCCCCATTGCTGGTCGCGCGTGAGCACGTATTTGACTTGCAGGCGGTTCTGGATGAAGTCGTTGCCGTCCCAGGTGTTGCGCGCCGCGCCCGCCAGATGCACGCCGGTGTAGTTGTCGGCCACCACGTTGCCCAGCATCTTGGTGAACTCCACGTCATAGACGAAAAAGCCGCGCTTGTTGCCCATGACGATGTTGTTTTCCACCACCGCATCTTGCAGGGTGCGCAGCATGATGCCGTGGTCGATGTTGTTCCACGCGCGGTTGTTGCGGATGGTCTGGTCGCGCACTTCCATCAGGGCCAGGCCGGCCTGGTTTTTCCAGGTGTCGTTGTCCTCCCACAGGTTGTAGTAGGAGTTCATGTAGTGCGTGCCGTAGCGGCTGTGGTGCAGGTTGTTCTTCTGGAAGATGGCGTGGTGCGAAACGTCGATATAGAGCGCGTCGCGCACGAAGCTGATCTGGTTGCCGATGATGCGCGCGCCCTTGGTGTTGTAGAGCTGGATGCCGTTGCCGCGCCGGGGGCTGTCGTAATCGCGCTTGCCGGTGATGTTGTTGTGCAGCACTTGCACGTCATCGGCTTTTTCAATCCACATGCCAAACAGGTTGTAGGCCAGGTAGCAATGCTGCACTTTGGCGCGATGCGCGCCGGGCTGAACGTAGATGCCGGCGTTTTGCTTGTAGCGGTTGTCGCCGGAGTTGGCGACGATCATGCCTTCGATGACGACGTCGGGGGCGATGACGCGGATGGTGTCGTCCTTGCCGCCGCCATCGACCGTGGGGCGCTCAATGCCGCGCAGCGTGATCGTTTTGTCGATGCGCAGGTTTTCCCGGTAGCGGGCGCGCTGCACTTCGATCACGTCGCCGTTTTCAGCGCGGTCAAGGGCCGCCTGAATAGATTCGCCCGGCCTGACAGTGAGCGTGGCCGCCGTGGCCTGGCCCGCCAGGGCCATGCCAAGAGCGGCCAGCAGCCATTTCACGCAGTGGCTAAAAACGCCGCCCTTCATGCAAGCGTCCACAGGCCGGTGAACGCCAGCAGCCAGAACAGCGCCGCGCCGATGAGCAGGTTCTTGAAGCCCACGTAGCTGATCATGTCCATCACGCTGGCCTGCCGCCACACGCTGCCCCACCAGGGGCCGTCCTTGACGTAGGGCTTGCTCTTGAAGCGCACGAGCACTTCAAACACGCTCCAGCCAAACCACACGCCGATCACGAGCATGGGCGAGGCGCTGCCGCCTGCGGCCAGCAGCCAGACCAGCGTGGCGCCCAGCGCCGCCGCTACGCCCAGCGCCACCACCACGTGACTGGCCTGCCAGCCTTCGCGGCTGAAGGGCCAGAGGTGCTCCACCACTTCGCCCAGCAGGCGGCGCACGCCATGCAGGTTTTCCACGGAGGGATGAGCGCGCTTGCTGGGCCAGCGCGGGTCAGGCTTGATGGACAGCAGCTTTTTGGCATTGAGGCGCTGGCGGTCTTCCTCAATCGGAACGATGGGGATGTAGTAGCCATCGCGCGCAATGGCCGTCATCGGTTCGCCCGCGCGCTCGCGCGCCTTGCGCTCCTTGACCAGCGGCGGGCAGCCGACGTTGTCGGTGTAAAGAACCATGCAGTCCAGACAGTGCATGCACTCGCGCTGGTCGATGCGCCCATCGGCGTCAATGGCCAGCGCGCCGCAGCCTTTGGCGCAGGCTTTGCAGGTGTTGCAGTCCGCTTTGCGGCGCAGGCCGAACCAGCGGAACGTGGTCGGCATGGCAATCGACGCGCCCAGCGGGCAGACGTATTTGCAATAAGGCCGCTCAATAAAGATGGACAGCCCCAGAATCACCAGCACGAATGTGGCAAACGGCCAGCTGCGCTTGGTGATGCCCACGAGGAAGGTGGTCTTGAACGGCTCCACTTCGGCCAGCTTTTCGGCCAACCCCATCGAAAAGAGCGACACCACCACCAGGCCGAAGAACACGGCGTATTTGATCCACTTGAGCCGGTCATGCAGCCACTTGGGCGGCAGGAACTGGTAGCGCTTCAGCGGCGTGGCGCCCGCGATCTTGTGCAGCCCTTCCTGAATGGAGCCGAAGGGGCAGGTCCAGCCACAAAACAGGCCGCGCCCGAACAGGAAGATGGTCACGAAGATGAAGATCCAGTAGAGGAACAGGAAAGGATCGCTCAGGAACAGATCCCACTCCCACTTGAACAGCAGCGAGTGCAGCCAGGTCAGCACTTGCGTGACCGAAGGTTGCGCCATCAGGCCAAAGCCCACCCAGAAGACGAAGATGGCCCAGAAGGTGAACTTGAAGGAATTGACCGGCCACTTGTTTTTGTGCGTGGAGCGGCGCGTGAGATGGTCGCGCAGGGCATACACCACCGTGACGGCCACCAGCAGCAGCGCAAACAGCACGATCTGCGGTGCGCGCTGCTTCCACACTTTCACCCACGTGGCTTCGGGCACAGTGATCTTGGGATGGCCGCCCACCAGATACTGCTCAGGCAGCCAGTAGCCCTTGTCAAACACCGTGAACACGCGCTGGCCCGTGGCCGGATCGCGCTTGTTGCCCAGGAAGATCAGCTTCCACGGATACGCCGCCGAAAAGGCAGGCGAGCGCACGATGAAGATGCTGGATTCGCTGAACTTGGGCGCGCCTTTGGCCTTGAGGGTGTACAGGTTCACGGCATCGCTGTCCTTGAAGGTGAAGATGTCGTTGTCCTGCCGCACCTGCACGCGGTCATAAATGCCGCCGCGCACGAAGCCCGAACCTTTGAACGATTCGGCTCCCGCCGTGCGAATGATGAAGATGGCGTTTTGCCCTTCCTTCATGCGCCCCATCAGGTTTTTCCAGGTGTCCTCGCCCAGCAGCGCCGGACCGACGACGGGCGAATTGAGCGAGCCGAACCACAGCTCAATGAAAGGCACGTTGCTTTTTTCAAGCCCCACCTGCTCTGGCTTGACCACCAGCTTGCCTATTGCGCCCTGTTTGACCAGCGTGTCCCAATCCGGCAGGGGCTGGCCAGCGGCAGGCTCCACATAGCGCACCGGCTCGCGCACCAGCGGCTCGATGATGCCCACCTGCCGCGCCACGGCCGCACCGGAAGTGGTGATGACCTGGTTTTGCGCGATAACCGTCACCGTAGCGCCGGAAATGGCGTCCACGCCCAGCACGCCTTCATCGGGCCGGGTCTGGCCCACTTCAATCTTGTCCTTGACGGATTTGCCGATGTACTGGGCATTGAAATCAAGCAGCGCCGACTCCGGGATGCCCAGCAGCAAGATGGGTTCGGAGTGCTTGATGACTTTGACGCCAACGTATTTGCCCTCCGTGTCCATGCCGATCAGCGTGACCACCGGCTTGCCCGAATAGGCGGGCGTGTCGGTGATGTCGGTGGAGAGCATCACGTAGCCGAGCTTTTGCTTGCCATCTTCGCCGCCGTAGGCTTCCACGTAGGGCGGCTGGCCCATGCGTTCGGAAAACGAGGTTGCCCCCGGAAACACGTCCTTGCACGGCAACAGGGCGCACATGTCCTTGGCCGTGGCCAGCCCCGGCGGCAGGGGCGCTTCATAGGCTTGCGAGCCGCCTGCGCCCTGCCCGGCGGCCTGCACCGCCAGCGCCGCCAGTGACAGCGCCAGCCCTGTCAGCATCTTGCGAGCGAGTGTTTCGATTTTCATGAGCCAATACATCCTGGGATTTAGAACCTGTTCACGGCCTGTCCGTGAATAGGCTCTTACAAAAACCGAGGGGCCAAGCCGTCGCCAGCCCAAGCCCCTTTTTTTATTTTCCATTTTTGCGGGCAGGCCCGATGACCCGCCCGTTTACCTGCCTGCCAGGGGCACGTCAGGGTTCAACGATCATGCGTCCGCGCATTTCCAGGTGCAGCGCGTGGCAGAAGTTGGTGCAGTAGTACCAGAACACGCCTGGCTTGTCCGCCTTGAAAGTCACAGACTTGGTTTCCTGCGGATTGACGAGGAACTGAATGTTGTAGTCAGGCAGACCAAAGCCGTGCGTCAAGTCTTCCACGCGGTCAATGTTGGTGAGGATGATCGTCACTTCGTCACCCACTTTCACATTGAACACATTGGGTTCATAGGCTGGCGCGAAAGCCACTATGCGCACGGTGACTTTGTTGCCATTGCGGGTGACGCCCGCTTCTTCCGCGCTATGCACGGCCAAGGGGAAGTCATCCATGTCATAGACCTGCTTGGGATTGAGCCACTCGCGCTTGAAGATCACGAAGTCGTGCGGCTCGCCGCGCACCGGCGTGTCGTGCACCAGCACCATGCGTTCGCCCGTGATATCAAGCAACTGGTCGTTTTCAGGGTGCAGCGGGCCAATCGGCAAGAAGCGGTCCTTGGAAAACTTGTTGCCTACGCCCATCCATACGCCATCGGCTTCGATGGTTTCCGCGTGCGTGGCGTTGATGTGGCCCGGCTGGTACATCACGTCGATCTTGTCGATGATGGGGTTGACGCTCTTGTCGCCAGCGTATTTCTTGATGGCCTTGTCGATGTTCCACTTGCAAACCTGGCTGTCCAGGAACAGCGTGGTGTAGGCATTGCCCCGGCCATCGAACGTGGTGTGCAGCGGCCCCAGGCCCACTTCCACTTCAGCCACCACGGCCTTGGCGATGTCGTCCAGATTGCCATCGAACCAGTCCAGCACCTTTTGCAGCTCGATCACCGTGCAGGTGGGCGAGAGCTTGCCGGAGCACACGAAATACTTGCCGTCCGGCGTAGCGTTCACGCCGTGCGGGTTCTTGGGCACAGGCACGCGCACGGCCAGCGCTGTTTTCGGATCTTTGTTGGCATCCAGACGGCAGTCCACCACTGGAATCTTGTTGTTGCCCAGATGGGTGAATTTGCCGTCCTTGATGGCCTGCTCAATGCGGGCCACATTGAAGATCAGACAAGCGTCCACTTCCGCCGACATCATGTCCGGGTAAGTCACGCCGTTTTCGGTGTTGTACTGGTTGGTGCCCGCCAGCTTGCCATCAAACGAAGTGGCCACCAAGTCGCAGTTGCCGTCGATGCGGGCTTGCCACTTGACCTCCATCTTCTCGGCGTCCACGCAAGTGAACACGCAGCCGTAATTCGCATCGTCATTGACCGTCTTGGCGTCAATCTTTTCCAGCGGCACGTGAAATTCTTGGCCGCAAAACACACGCGTGGTGTAGTTGATATTGGGGTCCACCGGGTCGCGCTTGTCCGGGAAAATGCCGTGAAAGCCCTGAACGTGCGGCAGCTTGAGAATCTTGTCCGTCACCATGTAATCCATGCGGATGCGAACCAGACGGGCATTCAACTTGTCATTCACCCAGGCGTATTTGCCGTCGTAAATGCCATCCTTGTAGGAGCAGTGAATGTGGTGCGTGTCGCCCGTGGTGAATTCCAACGTGCCGTCCGGCTTGGTGCCCATCACGGCCTTGGATTCGTTCGTCCAGCCCCATCCCACCATGGGATCAGGGCAGCAGCCAGGAATGCGGTGCAGTTCACGGCCGGAAGGAATGCCCAGAATGCGGGCATCGCCCGTGTGGCCGCCGCTCCAGACGCCGTAGTGCGTGTCCAGCTGGCCCGGATGGATTTCAGTGCTGCCCGCGCCGCCCACAAAGCCGCGCGTCTCGGGCGCTGCCGTGATTTCAGTTTTTGGCGCCGTCTTGGGCGAAGCCGCTGGGGCAGGCGCCGCCGCCGGAGCAGACGCAGCGCTGCCCTGCGTGTTTTCCTTGCAGGCGGCCAAGCCGACCGTGACCGCGCCCAGCGCAGCGGCCGAATTCAGGAAGCGGCGGCGGCCCAGGTTGGCTGCCACATCCAGCGCTTTTTTTCCAAGCAGACTCATTTCAGACTCCTTTCGTTTCGTGGATCGATATATCCGGTTTTGACTATACAAACAGCCAGCGCCCTTTAATTGACCTTTATCAATTCCATGTTTTGCATTCTGCAACCACATCAATTTCTTGATGCCGCTCAAAGGGCCAATCCTTGTCAGGCGGCGGCTCGTTTTGGGTCCATAAAATGAACTCAAATGGGTTTTTCGCATTTCGCGCCGCTGCTCTCTGTCCACCGCGCGAACCGGCTTGACAACTGCGCTCATGAACCGCCGCACCGGCCTTCCTCGTGGCTTTCCCCGCTGGCTCGTCTGGCTGACGGCCTGGGTTGTCGCGTTGTCTGCGCTGGCGCCTACCGTCTCGCGCGCGCTGGCAAGCGCCGGCAACGCGCAATGGGTGCAGGTTTGCACCTCCGAAGGAACCCGCTGGATCGCCCTGTCTGACGCAGACAACAGCGCAGACAGCGCCGCCGGTGACGGCCAGGCCGGCAAAACCGCCCTGCACCTTGACCACTGCCCGCTGTGCGTTCTGATGGGCGATCGGCTGGCCCCGCCTGCCGCAGCGCCCGCCCTGGCGCTGGAACGCATGGCGCACGCCGCTCCTGTTGCCGTTTTGCGGTACGCCGTTTGGGCGCAGCCCGTGCGCGCGGCCCATCCGCGCGGGCCGCCCGCCTTGCCCGCCTTCTCCTTCGCGGCCTGACCTTGCGGGAAGGGCTGCGCCCTTCTTTCACGGTCTTTTTCCTGCCGCCATCCCCAACTCCGGCCAACGGCTTGCGCGTTCGCGCGCTGGCCGCGCCGCGCGGCGGCAACCCAAGGAGCATCGGCAATGAACTTCTCTTCCTTCCAAATGCCTGCGGCAGACGCGCCGGGCCTGGCCATCCTGCCCAAAGGCGCTGGATCTCACGCGGAACCTGACGCGGCGCGCGGCTTTCCCGCCTCTCTTCCGTCCGCTTGCACCCAGGCCCAGACGCAACACTGGGGGCTGTCGCTTGTCCCCGGCCAGCAGCTCATGGCCGCTGGCAGCCAAGGGCCGCTATGGCGCGTGGCCGAAGGCTGGCTGGCGCTGATTCAGCCTGGCGGCGACGGCAACGCGCTCGTGCAACTGGCCGGGCCTGGCGACATCGCCGGCATCGCCGCGCTCAGCGGCAATGCCTACCGCGAAACCGCCGTGGCGCTGACCGCCGTGCGCGCCAGCCCCGAGCTGTGGCGGCACGAGAGCGACCGTCTGCTGCTCATGCACGCCGTCATGGCCCAGCAGCAGCGCCAGGCCCGCGACATGGCCCGTCTGCGCACAGGCGCCGTGCAAGGCCGCCTGCGCCACTTGCTCGCCATGCTGACGGCCGGCGAAGGCCTGCTGCCCCGCAAAGCCCTGCCGCAACTGCGCGATCTGGCCCAAATCATTGACGCAGCTCCCGCCACCATTTGCCGCGAGCTGGGCCGCCTGTTCCCTGAAACTACCCGCCAGCCGCAAGGCAGCGCCTGCGTAGCCTGAAAGAGCAAAGGAGCTGTACATTTGCTCCTGGTTTGATAGCAATATGTCCTAGTGGGGGCAGCGCAAAACGGTATTTATGCCCTTTGTATCTGCTCCTGTTTTTTTTGATGTCTGCACCTGCCAGAAATTTTTCCTGAATTCACTTGGGAGCTGCTTTTTCGCGCTAGCGCCCAGACTCTGCGCAGGTTCTGAACAGGTTCTTACACTTGCCGCCTTGCCGTGGCGCTTGCGTGAAAGACGCAGGCGTTTTTTGCTTTGCCTGATTGCAACGCCAAGAGGAGGCCGCGCCCATGAAATTCCATTTCCCCATCGTCATCATCGACGAGGACTACCGCAACGACAACACTTCGGGCCTGGGCATCCGGGCGCTGGCCAAAGCCATTGAGGAAGAGGGCTTTGAGGTGGTGGGCGCCACCAGCTATGGCGATCTGGCGCAGTTTGCCCAGCAGCAAAGCCGCGCCAGCGCCTTCATTCTTTCGATTGACGATGAGGAGTTCAGCCCCGGCCCGGACAACCCCGGCCCCGATCTGGCCCCGGCCATTTTGAATTTGCGCCATTTCATCCAGCAGGTGCGGCGCAAGAACCCGGATGTGCCCATCTACCTGCATGGCGAGACCAAGACCAGCCAGCACCTGCCCAACGACATCCTGCGCGAGCTGCACGGCTTCATCCACATGTTTGAAGACACGCCGGAGTTTGTGGCGCGGCACATCATCCGCGAGGCCCGTGCGTATCTGGAAGGCATACAGCCGCCTTTTTTCAAGGCGCTGCTGGACTACGCGGAAGACGGCTCCTACTCCTGGCACTGCCCCGGCCATTCGGGCGGCGTGGCGTTTCTCAAAAGCCCCATCGGGCAGATGTATCACCAGTTTTACGGCGAGAACATGCTGCGCGCCGATGTGTGCAACGCCGTGGAAGAGCTGGGCCAGCTGCTGGACCACGACGGCGCCATCGGCGAGAGCGAGCGCAACGCGGCGCGCATCTTCAATGCCGACCACTGCTTTTTCACCACCAACGGCACATCCACCAGCAACAAAATCGTGTGGCATCACGCCGTGGCGCCGGGCGATGTGGTGGTGGTGGACCGCAACTGCCACAAAAGCATCCTGCACGCCATCATCATGACGGGGGCGGTGCCGGTGTTTCTCAGGCCCACGCGCAACCATTACGGAATCATCGGCCCCATTGCGCGCGAGGCGTTCGAGCCGCAGGCCATCCAGGCCAAGATTCGCGCCAATCCGCTGCTGCGGCATGTGGACGCCGAAGCGGTGCGCCCGCGCATTCTTTCGCTCACGCAGTCCACCTACGACGGCATCCTCTACAACACCGAAACCATCAAGCAGCTGCTGGACGGCTACATCGACAACCTGCATTTCGACGAAGCCTGGCTGCCGCACGCAGCCTTTCACTCCTTCTACGGCGCGTATCACGCCATGGGCAAGAAAAGGCCGCGCCCGAAAAAATCGCTGGTGTACGCCACCCAGTCCATTCACAAGCTGCTGGCGGGCATCAGCCAGGCCAGCCAGGTGCTGGTGCAAGACTCGCAAACCGTGCCGCTGGACCGCTTCCTTTTCAACGAGGCGTATCTGATGCACACCTCCACCAGCCCGCAGTACAGCATCATCGCCAGCTGCGACGTGGCCGCCGCCATGATGGAGCCGCCCGGCGGCCGCGCGATGGTCGAAGAAAGCCTGCTGGAGGCAATGGACTTTCGCCGCGCCATGCGCAAGGTGGCCGCCGACTTTGGCGAGGGCGACTGGTGGTTCACCGTGTGGGGGCCGCAGCAGCTTGCCGCTGAAGGCGTGGGCCGCGCCGATGACTGGATCATTCAGGACGGAGCCGCCAAAAAGAGCAGAGAAACGGGCAGGGAAAAGGGCGGCAAAAAAAGCGGGCAGGAAAGCTGGCACGGCTTCGGCCAGCTGGCGCCGGGCTTCAACATGCTCGACCCCATCAAAACCACCATCATCACCCCCGGCCTGGGGCTGGATGGCAAGTTTGGCGACACCGGCATACCCGCCAGCATCGTCAGCAAATACCTGGCCGAGCACGGCGTGGTGGTGGAAAAAACGGGCCTCTACAGCTTCTTTGTCATGTTCACCATCGGCATCACCAAAGGCCGCTGGAACACGCTGCTGGCCGCCTTGCAGCAGTTCAAAGTGGACTACGACCGCAACCACGCCCTCTGGCGCGTGATGCCCGAGTTTTGCGCGCAACACCGCCGCTACGAGCGCATGGGCCTGCGCGACTTGTGCCAGCACGTGCACCAGCTCTACGCCAAATACGACATCGCGCGCCTGACCACCGAGATGTATTTGAGCGAACTCACCCCCGCCATGACGCCCGCCGACGCCTACGCCTGCATTGCCCGCCGGCGCACCGAACGCGTGGAAATCGACCATCTGCAAGGGCGCGTCACCGTCGGCCTGGTCACGCCCTATCCGCCCGGCATTCCGCTGCTCATTCCCGGCGAAGTCTTCAATCAGAAAATCGTCGATTACCTCAAGTTCGCCCGCACCTTCGCCCTGGAATGCCCCGGCTTTGAAACCGATATTCACGGCCTGGTGGAAGTGGAGGACGAACAGGGCCGCAAACGCTACTTCGCCGACTGCGTGCTGGAAGAAAAACCGGCAAAACGCGCCAAAAACGCCAAAGAAGCAGTCAAAAAACGCCAGCGGCCCGCGAAAGGATGAACACTGACGGCCGACGGCGCCTCGCCGCCGCAGCTTTTCATGTTCCGCCCGGGCGGCGGTGCGGGCCGCCCCAACATTGGAGAGCGCAACGCGCAATCCGCCGGCTGGATTCCGGAGCCGGCGGCCCATCTAGAATCAAGGTCATTCCACCACCCAAGAAAGGAGATTCCATGTTTCCAGAATTTCGCGACCTGATCAGCAAGCTGAAAAACGCCGATCCCCATTTCAGCCGCCTGTTCGAGCAGCACAACGAACTTGATCACCAGATCAAGCGCATGGAAAGCGGCGTAGAAAGCGCAGCGCACGAAACCATTGAAACACTGAAGAAACAAAAACTGCGCCTCAAAGATGAGATGTACGTCATCCTCAAAAAAGCGGAAGCCGCCGCCAAGAGCGCATAAAAAACGCCTGATTTGAAAACAGCGAACCCGCCAGGGCAGAAGCCGTCTGGCGGGTTTTTTGTTGCCTTGGCGATAGGCCGCCGCCAGCCTCAAGCTTTGCCGCTTGGATCAAAGAGACAACGGATTGGAAGTCTTTTTTGCTCCTCTGTTCATAGCAATATGTCCTAGTGGAACGTGCGCAAAACGGTACTTATAGCCCCTTGAATTCGCTCTTGTTTTTGAATCAATCCAAAGCCGGGCAAGCCGTAAACAGGCTTGACGGGTTGCTTGCGGGCCGCTTGCGCTCCGGAGAGGCTTGGCGGGGCCCAGGCCGCCTGTGTCAGCCACCTGAGTCCGCGCTTTTCGTACCTATATGGACGAACTCTGAACAGGCTCTCAGGGCACGCCATCCTCTGCGCTACGGGTAGCAGGCGGCGCGGGTTGCTTTGGCGCTTGCATGGCTGTGGGCCTGGGGTGCGGCAGCGTGTCTGGCGCGGCGGATGCTTCGGGCGTCTGGGGTGTTGGGGGCGTGTCTGTCTGGATTGCCGCATTCGCGGCATTGGGCGCGTCAGCCGCGTCAGCCGGGCCAGGTGCTGGCTGCGGCCTGGCCGCTTCGGGCGGGCGGATGGCCATTTCCTCCACAGTGCGCGGCGCGCCGATGGGGGCGCTGGCGCGGCTGCGCTGCACGGCCTTGATGTCTTGCTCGCTGGGGTAAATGCCCGCCAGCCAGTAGTCGAGCACGCGGCGCACGATGGGGGCCGCTGCCGTGGCGCCAAAGCCTGCGTTTTCGACAATGGCGGCCACCACGATGCGCGGCTGCTCTGCCGGGGCAAAGGCGATGTAGAGCGAGTGATCGCGCTGGTATTCGGCCAGCCGGGCGGCGTTGTAGCGGCTTTTCTGGCCGATGGTGATGGCTTGCGCGGTGCCGGTTTTGCCGCCCGAGAGGTAGGGCGCGTCCTTGAAGGCGCTGCGGCCCGTGCCGCGCAGGGTAACGCCCACCATGCCTTGGCGCACCACGTTCATGTGGGCGCTTTTGTAGCCCATGTTCTGTGCGGCGGGGCGCGGGGCGGGCACAGGCTCGCTGGCGGGGCTGGCCTGCGTGGCCTTGACCAGATGCGGCGGATGCTTGACGCCGTCTGCCGCCAGCGTGGCCACGGCCTGCGCCATTTGCAGCATGGTGTAGTTGTTGAAGCCCTGGCCGATGCCGACATTGACCGTGTCGCCCGGCACCCAGACTTGCATGCGCCGGTCCTTGTAGCGGCGCATGGCTTCACGCTTCCACTCGGGGCTGGGCAGCACGCCCCTGGCTTCGCCCGGCAGGTCAATGCCCGTTTCGCGCCCGAAGCCCAGCGGCCCCATGAAGCGGTTGATGGCGCTGATGCCCATGTCGTAGGCCAGCTGGTAGTAGTAGGCGTTGCTGGAGCGGGTGATGCTTTGCTCCAGGTTCACCGTGCCGGTGGCGTGGCCCCGGAACACGTGCCCGGCCAGCACCCAGCTGCCGGTGTCGTTCACGGTGGTTTGCGGCGTGATGCGGCCGCTTTCCAGCCCCGCCAGCGCCATGAAGGGCTTGAAGGTGGAGCCGGGCGGATAAGTGCCGCGCAAGGCGCGGTTGAACAGGGGGCGGGCGAGCGATTCGTTCAGCTCCGTCCAGGTGGCCTGGTCGATGCCTTCCACGAACAGGTTGGGGTCGAACGTGGGCTTGCTCACGAAGGCGAGCACTTCGCCGGTTTGCGGATCCATCGCAACCAGCGCGCCGCGCCGCTCGCCGTACAGCTCTTCCACGAGCTTTTGCAGGGTGATGTCAATCGTCAGGCGCAGCGTCTGGCCGCTGGCGGCGGAGCGGCGCTCCAGCAGGCGCACGGCGCGTCCGCCCGAGGCGGTTTCCATTTGCTCCACGCCGGTGCGGCCATGCAGCACGTCTTCATAGCTGGCCTCAATGCCGGATTTGCCGATGTAGTCCGTGCCCCGGTAGTTGGCCGCGTATTCCGGCCCCTGGTCTTCGATGCGCTCCTTGTCGCGGTCATTGACGCGGCCCACGTAGCCGATGGCATGCGAGGCCACCTCGCCCATTGGATAGGTGCGAAACAGGCGCGCCTTGATTTCCACGCCCGGAAAACGGTAGCGGTTGGCGGCAAAGCGGGCTACTTCTTCATCCGTCAGGCGCATGCGGATGGGCAGCGATTCAAAGCTGCGCGTGTTCTGCCGCAGGCGCTCGAAGCGGCGGCGCTCGCGCTCGCTGATGGGCACCACTTCAGAAAGGGCGTCAATCACCTCGTCCAGATCGCCCGGCACCTGCGCGGGCGTGATCTCCAGCGCGTGCGCCTTGTAGCTGGTGGCCAGCACCACGCCATTGCGGTCAAGAATGTCGCCCCGGTTGGGCACGATGGGCACCACCGCCGTGCGGTTGCTTTCGGCGCGCTCGGCCATTTCTTCGTGCCGCTGCACTTGCAGCACCCAAAGCCTTGTGCCCAGCGCCGCAAAGCCCAGCGTGGCTGCCAGCGCCACCACGGCCAGCCGCATGCGGTAGCTGGCCAGCGCGGCTTCTGTGCGGGGCTGATGGTTCATCTCGGGCGCAAGGGGCGAGGAAAAGGCGGGGGCGGGCGGCGGGCGGAAAGGCCCCGGATTGTCCGGCATGCGGCCGCCCGCTCCTTTGAGCCGCTGGGCGCGGCTTGGAGCCAGATCGCGAAAATCAGCCCTGCTTCCAGCGCTTTTCCTGAGCTTCTTTCAGAGCCTGTCTCCAAAATCATCCCAGAAGCCTGACCATGCGCCGAATGCAGGCAACCTTCACGAATGCTTCGGCTAAAGCGCCAGTGACCTCGTAGTCTTTGCTCAGTCTTCTCGATTGACTCAACCAGGCAAAAGCCCTCTTCACAATCCAGCAAAGCGCATAAATAGCCTGATCAGCAAAGCCTTGACTTCCACCCGGTCCTGAATACCTGCTGAGTGCACCATCACAGCCAGCAGCACATCCCACACGCCGCGCTGGCGTCAGCGGGCAAAGGCGTTGCAGACCTGTTTCCAGGGCGGGCAGTCCTTGGGCAGCGCGCGCTACCGACGGTCAGTGGTTTGGCCGTCTGTGGCTTGCACGTAAAAGATGGCGTTGATCAAGTCCCGGGCGATGCGTACACGGGGACGTCCTCTCTTGTTCATTTCGGCAAAGTGTTTGGCCAGCACTTGCCACTGCGCATCGCTCATATCGCTGGGGTACATGGGAGGAGCCATTCATTTGGAGTTCGAGGATAGGCTCTGAGAGCAGTTTGAAAGTCGCCTTATTTCGCTCCTTAATCAATAGCATGATGTCCTAGTGAAACGTGCGCTAAACGGTATTTTTACCCACCCTGATTCGCTCCTGTTTTTTAGCGCCACGGGCGGCGCAGCGCGCCCCTGACTCCTTTACCGCCCCTTGAACACCGGCTCGCGCTTTTGCTGCAAAGCCTGGATGCCTTCTTGCAAGTCTTCAGACAGGATGGTGCGCTGCACGCGGGCGGCAATCAGGGCGGCGTCCGGGCGGCCGCAGGCAATCTGGTTCAGGCTTTCCTTCATGCCCAGCAGGGCCAGCGGGGCCATGCGGGCCAGGGTGGCGGCCAGCTCATCCACGGCGCCGGTGATGTCGGGGCCGTTGCTGAAGTGGGTGAGAAAGCCGCAGTCCAGCATGCCGGTGGCGTCCAGCGGCTCGGCGGCCAGCAGCAGGCGGCGGGCCATGTTCAGGCCCAGGCGGCTCACAAAACGCTCCAGCCCGCTTTGGTACAGGTGCAAGCCCAGCTGCACCGGAGGCACGCGCACGCGCGATTGCGGGCCGCCCACGCGAAAGTCGCAGGCCAGGGCCAGATCGGCGCCGCCGCCAAAAGCGCCGCCTTGCACGGCGGCGATGGTGACGGGGCGGCAGGCGGCCAGCGCGTCCACCATGTCGCCAAAGCCGTTGCCCGAGCGCGGGTTGGCGGCCAGCTCGGCCAGGTCGTGCCCGCTGCAAAAGTGCTTGCCCGCGCTTTGGAGGATGAGCACGCGCACGCCATCGGCGGCGTTGATTTCGCGCAAGTGGGCGCGCAGCGCGGTGATGTCTTCGGGCGCGAGTTTGTTGGCCGCTTCAGGGCGCTGGAGGGTGATGCGGGCGATGGCGCCGCTGATGTCAAGGCTGGGCGTGGTCATGTGCTTGTTTCGCTTTGCTTTTGATGGATGAAATGAATGAGCTGGCTGGCCAGATCGGCCTGCCGCATGAGGCGCTGGCGGGCGGCCTGCACGCAAGCTTGCCACTCGCGCAAGGCGCCTTGCCCGGGGGCCAGAAGGGCGGGCGCGCCGGGCGCATCGTTCCACGCGGCGTGAAAGGCGGCCAGTGAAGCGGGCGCTTGCAGCCAGCGCAAAAAGGCGGCCAGCTTGGCGTGGTGCGCGCCGTCGTGCTGCGGGTAGATGTGCCACACGAAGGGGCGGCCCGCCCACAGCGCGCGCGTGAGCGAATCTTCGCCGCGCACGCCATTGAAATCGCACGCCCACAGCAGCTCGTCATACGCAGGCTGGGGCAGGTGCGGCAAAAAAGTGATGCGCGGCGTGGTGTGTGCAGAGGCTGAACGCAACAGCGGCAGCGCCGCCTGCACGGCCTGCGTGGCGCGGCCCGGCGTCACCAGCCAATGCCAGCCGCTTGCGGCGCACTGCTCCAGCAGCGCGGGCAGGGCCGGCGGCTCGTAGCAAAACAGCGAGGCCAGCGGCTCGCCCTGCCAGCGCACGCCGTGGGCGGCCAGCCAGGCGGTGCGGTCAAAGCGCGCCTGCCGCGCGGGCCAATCGCCTTCGCGCAGCAGCCCGCCCGCAGCTGGCGTGAAGCCAGGGTAGAAAAACCACTTGCGGCGCCCCGCCAGCGGCCCAGCCAGCACGGGCGAAGGCAGCGCGTGCATGCGCTCCACCCAGTCTTCGGCGCTGAGGTATTCCAGATTGATCCACACCGGCTGCGGCATGGCCTGTTCAGCGGCAAAGCGGGCCACGAAGGCGGCCGGCAGCTCGCAGCCGAAAGCCTCCACCCACACATCGGCCAGCGGCAGCTGCGCCAGCGCCTGGGCGCTGCGCGGCCAGGGCAGCACGCGGATGCGCTCGAAAGCCCCGCTCCACGCGCCCGGGGCCAGCCAGGGCAGCGCACGCAAGTCATCCAGCCACAGACGCACCGCATGGCCGCGCGCGGCCAGCTCGCGCGCCAGCCGCCAGCACACGCCCACGTCGCCGTGGTTGTCAATCACCTGGCAAAAAATGTCCCAGAGCAGAGGCTGGCGAGCGGTCGTGTTCACGCGGGCGATTGTCCCCCGCGCCAGCGCAGAAGCCGCCTTCTGGCAGCTATCTTTCGCTCCTTTTAGCATAGCGACAGGTCCTAGTGGAATCTGCGCGGAATGTATTTCCAAGGCACCTGAATTCGCTCCTCTTTTCGATGTGCCCCGATACCCGTTGGCAAGACCGGCAACTGACGCGGCAGGCGGATGCCGCCGCAGCCATCACCGGCCAGCGCGCATCGCCAGCGCCAAACCCAAAAAAATGCCTTCGTGAAAATCACGAAGGCAAATACCCAAACAGGCTGAAAAAACGCCTGACTGGGCCGCCCTGCGCCTTCATGGCAAAGGCTGAAAGCGAAAGCCCGTGAGCTTGCATTCATTCACGCGGGCAATGAATTCGTCGCTGACGTAGGTCGTGTTGCGCACCAATTGAGGAATTCTGAAAATAGGCGGCAATTCTTTTGCATCCGCTCGCAAGACGTAATGATCTATATCCATGAGCCTGCCGCTCGAAAAATACGCGATGGTGGATTTTTCTTCGTCCACCACATTCACGACGCGGGTTGGGTTGAATCCATAGTACTGCATGGCCTCATTCATTTTGATGGGCGCCAGCTCGCCATTGCGGCTGAGCATGTCGCCCAAGGCCTGCA
>NZ_JARVII010000014.1:0-70424 GCF_029813755.1 Ottowia cancrivicina
CTTTGGCCGTTGTGCCGCTGCCATTGATCATCGTCACTGGCGCCCCACAGCCAGTCGTCGCCTGCGCCGCCGTAGATCATGTCGGTGTTTGGGCCTTCATATTCCAGATGGTCTTTGCCGTCGTTGTCATAGATGGTGTCAACACCCGTGTCAGTCTTGCCCAAAACATAGGTGTCTTCTCCCGCCCCGCCTTTCAGCCAGTCATTGCCCGCGCCGCTTTCCATACGGTCGTCTCCATTGCCGCCATACAGGCGGCCTCTGCTGTTTTACCGCCAGACTGTGGCGTCAAAACCTGTGTCCGCTGAAAGCGGAAAGTCATTTGTATTAATGCTATTGACAACTGAAAAATGTTTGCCCATGTAGTCGGCAATTATTGGCGTCATGTGCTTCCTAAACTCATCATATTCAGCGATGTCCCTTCCATTCATCCCTGCGGGAAAGCTTTTTCTAAAAGCATAAGCAGCATCTGCAAGCAGCGCATTGATAAACGTGTGGAAAGAAGTGTCATAATGATCCTTTCTGGTAGTCAAGGGAAGGAATGATGGCGATCTTATTTCTTGAAAAAATGGCTTCTTGCTCAGAGAATGTCTGACAACCAATTATCTGATAATCAAAATACGTTTCAAGTATGGGATGTCCGTTACCCAAGCCAATAAACGTATGTCTGGCCAACCACCCTCCTGATGGAAGATAGTTAGAAAATTCCGCGAGCTTTTCATTCGTTTTCGCATCGAGTATGGTAGTCTTATATTCCATTGTGGGCATGGCCATATTTTTTACACGAATGCCGCCAACCACATTCCGTGTCACAGATTTTCCGTAAGCTTTGGAAAGATCCGTATTTCTTAGGCCATGAGATTTGCACAGGCGATCAATTTGATATTTGCCAATGTGTTCATCAATGACCATCAGATGAGCAACACCAACAACAATAGCTACGCGCGTGAAAAACACCACAGCAGGCGGGCATTTCAGTCTATAGGTCAGCCATTTGCTCAGCGTAATCGAAAACCTGAAAAAGATGATGAATACGGCCAAGGTAATGATTCCGAGCATGCCAAGCCCCTTTTAATCAACTGACGCACACAGATGAAAGTTCATCTTGCTACCTTTCAAACAGGATATATTGCATCCGCAAGCAATGCGTTGATATAGCTGCGATGGATGGAGATCATGATGAGCCTTTCACTCTACGATGGAAATCTGATTGTTGGCGTATTCTCCTTGATAATAAAAACATTTCGAATGGATAAACATTGGACTGCTGCCATTTATGCCGACCCAGGTATATGTGGTGAGCCATCCTCCTCCGGAGGTTCCATATGCGCGAAAAGTGGCCAAAGTCTCTTTTGTTTGCGCATCGGTCAATGATATGAAGTCTTCTTCTATCGGAAGCGCGGTATGTGGCACAAACCCGCCTTCAGTCCGGTTTATTATTACTTTTTTTCCTTTTGCCTTTGATAAGTCAGCGCTCGAAATACCATATCTTTTGCATAGATACTCATATTGAATAGCCCCAATAATCTCATCCGCCAACATCAGCGGAAAAGCGCCAATCACAATAGCCAAACGCGTGAAAAACACCGCAGCGGGCGACCATTTCAGTCGGCAAGTCAGTCATTTACTCAGCGCGATCAAAATCCTGACAAAGACGACAAACGCACCCAAAAGTAATAATCCAACCATGAGTCATCTTTCGTCTTGTTATCGTTCACAAGAATCAGGGCAACAAGAATTGACAATCCAAAATTCGTCAGCAATGAATTTCGCCAATTGAGGTGTCATGCGTCTAGATAAGATTTTATATATACCTGCATCCATATTTATTTCCCCCTCTTGGCAAATCAACATATGAAGCATCAGCAAGCAATGCATTAGTATAGGCAGAAAAAATGTTGCTTATTGTGAATCTCCTTTCTGTAAAAGATCTTTAATACCAACCATCAGAGAGATATTTTCCGTATCCTTTGGAAAACAAATACCTCCAGTATTATTGCCCAGTGATGCTGCATCCGCAATGAAGCTGGGATCATTTTCACAAAAAGTATAAGAAAAAAATACTTTTTCTGTATCCATGTCATAGTATTCAACGTCCGTGCAGAAGGTTGGAATAAAATATCCATATTGTTTTCTTCTCTTCTCTGTTACACTGGCACGTCGCACACTTTGCCAGTTAGGCTCGAGTTTTACGTTAATCTTTCGATGACATAGATATTCAAACTGAATCGCGCCCACAATATCCCTAGAAAATAATACAAAAAATATACCAAAAAAGACTCCCGCGCGCAAAAGAAATAATTTATTGGGTGACAGCGACCAACCGAAAATCTTGACCAGCCGGTTGCTGATCATCACGGCAATCAAGATGAATCCGCCCAGAATGGCGTATGCAATCATTCCTATCATGCACCGATTCCTTATTTAGAGAATATACATATCGACAGACTGTTTCTGAACAATGAGCCTCACGCCAAAGACTCTGCCGCTTCACGTCATGTGGACAACCAGCAACATTGCGATCTGCTCTCAACGGGACGCTTTATACACCCTGTTTTTGCTTATGCTGGCCCTTATTTCATGAAAAGCGTGAACGATTTCCGCTTTTCAGGCCCAATATCCGATAGGGGGCGACATTGAGATGATGAACGGCATATCCGGCTGATGACGAAGAATTGGCATTGATGCCGGATCGGGCCGCGCCGGTGTATTCAGGCAGTCGCAGTCCCCAAAACGCGCCGCCGCCCTGGGAGAGGTCTTGTTTCAGTCTTTTTCCATGTGCCGCGTCAGAAAAATTTGCGTATTTCTTCCAATGGCGCATGCGGTCTGATAAACGTCTTGTTTTTGATGATCCGCTCGCATGCCTGGTGGCGAAGCTTTCAGTTATGCGGTTCTTGTCTTTGAACCAGTGTTTGCCTGCGCGTCGTTGGCTCACGCGCTGGCCGTCAGGCGGAGCGCGGCGGCCAGCCAGCGAGTACAGTCACGAGTTTTTTGTTCTGCCCGTGCATATGGACACAACTTTTTATTCGTTTGAAAACGCAAGGCCGTGCGCCATGATCGCGGCCTTGGTGGTTGAATGACCCATGTCTGACGCTGACTTTTCTTTTTTGCATTCCTTTCGCGATGCCCAGCCTGCCGCGCCCGCCTTGCCAGCGGGCGCTTTTGATGGGGCGGGCGCGCCCATGATTGCGCTGGATGACATCACACTGGATTACCCCGGCCCCGGCGGGCAGACCGTGCGGGCGCTGCACGGGGTGAGCCTGCGCATCCAGCCTGGGGAGGTGTTCGGCATCATTGGCCGCAGCGGGGCGGGCAAAAGCTCGCTGGTGCGCTGCATCAATTTGCTCAACCGGCCCACACAGGGGCGGGTGGCCGTGGCGGGCACGGATTTGATGGCGCTGCCGCCAGCCAGCCTGCGCGCGGCGCGGCGCGAGATTGGCATGGTGTTCCAGCATTTCAATTTGCTGTCTTCGCGCACGGTGTTTGACAACGCGGCGCTGCCGCTGGAGCTGGCGGGCATGGGCCGCAGCGAAATCCGCGAGCGCGTGACGCCGCTGCTGGAGCTGGTGGGGCTTTCGGCGCTGGCCGATCGCTATCCGGCGCAGATCAGCGGCGGGCAAAAGCAGCGCGTGGGCATTGCGCGCGCGCTGGCCAGCCGCCCGAAGGTGCTGCTCTCGGACGAGGCCACTTCGGCGCTCGATCCCGAAACCACGCGTTCCATCCTGGCGCTGCTGCAGCAAATCAACCGCGAGCTGGGGCTGACGGTGGTGCTGATCACGCACCAGATGCAAGTCATCCGCCAAATCGCGCACCGCGTGGCAGTGATGGATGCGGGCCGCGTGGTGGAGCAAGGCGCCGTGCTGGACGTGTTCACGCGCCCGCAGCAGCCCATCACGCGCAGCCTGATTGACGAGGTGATGCCGCAGACGCTGCCCACCAGCGTGCGCGCGCACATGGCCGCGCTGCACGCGGCGCTGCCCGCCGGGCACGCAGGAAGGCTGCTGCGGCTGATTTACGCGGGCGAGCGGGCCGAGCAGCCGGTGCTTTCGCGCCTGATTCGCGAGCACGGGGTGGATGTGAGCATCCTGCACGGGCAGATGGATGAAATCCAGGGCCAGACTTTTGGCTCGCTGGCCATTTACGCCAGCGGCCCCGCTGGCAGCGTGCAGGCGGTGGCTGCCGCGCTGGCAGCCAGCGGCGTGCAGGTGCAGGATGTGACCGATGAAATGAAAGCGGCAAGAGCAAGCGACGAGATGAAAGGCCCGGGCCATGTTTGAACACTTCACCACTGCCATGCTGGAGCTGTTTGCCACTTCGCTGTGGGAGACGGTGCTGATGGTGGCCATTTCGGGCCTGGCCGGCGCGCTGCTGGGCGTGCCGCTGGGCGTGTTTCTGCGGCTGACGGATCGCGGCGGCGTGCTGGAAAACCGGGCGGTCAATGCCGTCACGGGCGCCATCGTGAACGCGGTGCGCTCCACGCCTTTCATCATCTTGCTGGTGGCCATCATTCCGTTCACGCGCTTTGTCGTCGGCTCGTCCATTGGCACGGCGGCGGCCATCGTGCCGCTGACCATTTCGGCCATTCCCTTTGTGGCGCGGCTGGTGGAGACGGCGCTGCGCGAGGTGGATTCGGGCCTGGTGGAAGCCGCGCAGGCCATGGGCGCCAGCACGCGGCAAATCGTCTTCAAAGTGCTGCTGCCCGAGGCGCTGCCGGGCATCGTGGCGGGGCTGACCATCATGCTGGTGAGCCTGACGGGCTATTCGGCCATGGCGGGCGCCATTGGCGGCGGCGGCCTGGGCGATCTGGGCATCCGCTACGGCTACCAGCGCTTTTTGCCAGACGTGATGCTGGCCGTGGTGGTGATCCTCATCGTCTTTGTGCAGCTGCTGCAAAGCCTGGGCGACTGGGCGGTGCGCAAGCTCAGCCACAAATAACGCGCTGGCTTTCCATCCCATTGATTCAAAAGGAAAACACATGAAAACACGCACTTTTCTCCGCACCCTGCTGGCCGCGGCTTCAACCGCCGCGCTGCTGGCTCACGCGCCGCTGGCGCTGGCTGGCGGCCAAACCACGCTCAAGGTGGGCGTGACCGCCGGCCCGCACGCCGAAATCATGGAGCAGGTGAAAAAGCAGGCCGCCGCGCAAGGGCTGGACATTCAGGTCGTCGAGTTCAGCGACTACGTGCAGCCCAACGCCGCGCTGGCCTCGGGCGACTTGCAGGCCAACAGCTACCAGCACCAGCCCTATCTGGACCAGCAGGTGGCCGACCGGGGCTACAAGATCGTGAGCGTGGCCAAGACGGTGGCCTTTCCGATGGGCGTTTATTCCAAAAAGCACGCCAGCCTGAAAGACCTGCCCGAAGGCGCGCGCATCGGCATTCCCAATGACCCTTCCAATGGCGGCCGCACGCTGCTGCTGCTGGAGGGGCAGGGCCTGATCAAGCTCAAGCCCGGCGCGGGCCTGCGCGCCTCGCCGCTGGACGTGGTGGAAAACCCGAAGAAGTTCAAGTTCGTGGAGCTGGACGCCGCGCAGCTTGCGCGCTCGCTGGCTGACCTGGACGCCGCCTCGGTGCCCACCAACTACGCCCTGCCCGCCGGGCTGGATCCGAAAAAGCAGGCGTTGGCGCTGGAAAAGGCCGACACGCCCTACACCGGCGTGCTGGCCGTGCGCGAGCAAGACAAAAACCAGCCCTGGGTGCAGGCGCTCATCAAGTCTTACCAAAGCGCGCCGGTGCGCGACTTCATCAACGAGCACTTCAAGGGCGCACTCCTGCCCGCGTTTTGAAGGCGCTGAATTTGCTCTTTAATCCATAGCAATACGTCCCCGCAAAATGGGCGACAACGCCCTTTTTGAAGGCCCTGAATTTGCTCTTCTTTTTGAAGAGTCTGGCGTCTCTCCCCTCCTTCTTCCACCCTGCCCCTCAAAGGAAACTCCGCCATGATCAAGCTGCAAAAACGCGCTTTCATCCGCACCCTGCTGGCCGCCGCCTGCGCCTTCGCCTTCGCTGGCGCGGCCCAGGCCGAGAACGTCAAGCTCAAAGTCGGCGTCACGCCCGGCTCCCACGCGCTGGTGATGGAGCAAGTCAAGCCCCTGGCCGCCAAGGAAGGCATTGATCTGCAAGTGATCGAATTCAACGACTACGTGCAGCCCAACGCCGCGCTGGCGGCGGGCGATCTGGACCTGAACTCCATGCAGCACAAGCCTTACCTTGACCAGCAAATCAAAGACCGTGGCTACAAGTTCGCCATCGTCGGCACCACGCTGACCGAGCCGATCGGCATCTACTCCAAAAAAGTGAAATCGCTGGCCGAGCTGAAAGAAGGCGCGCGCTTTGGCATTCCCAGCGACCCCTCCAACGGTGGCCGCGTGCTGCTGCTCTTGCAGGAAAAGGGCCTCATCAAAATCAAGCCCGGCACGGGCCTGACGCCCTCGCCGCTGGACGTGGTGGACAACCCCAAAAAGCTCAAGTTCGTGGAACTGGACGCCCCCCAGCTGCCCCGCTCCCTGCCTGACCTGGACGCCGCCGGCATCAACACCAACTTCGCGCTCGAAGCGGGCCTGAACCCCAAAACCGACGCCATCACGCAAGAAGGCCCCAACGGCCCCTACGCCAACATCCTCGTCGTGCGTGAAGAAGACCAGGCCAAACCCTGGGTGGCCAAGCTGCTCAAGGCCTACCAGAACGACACCATCCGCAAATACATCGACGAAAAATTCAAAGGCGCCGTCATCCCCAGCTTCTGAGCGCCTGCCCAGAAGCTGGCCGTGAGGGGCAAAAGCGTGAATTGAAATGGGCGGCAAAGCGCAGACCGCCCGAATCCGCGCCTTGCGCATCCACGGACAAACTTTGAACAGGCCCTAACGCCTCTGCGCACAGGGCATGGCCGCGCCGCCATGCCCTGTGCCCCTGCTGCCCCTTGCCTGCCCACAGAAAGCTTTCCCATGCCCAAACTCACCTTCTTGCGCGCCCTCTCGCGCGCGCTCTCGCCCGCCTTGCTGGCCCTGGCCGCCGCGTGCCTGCCCCCTGCCCTGGCGGCTGAAGAAATCAAGGTCGGCGTCACTGCCGGCCCGCACGCGCAAATCATGGAAGCCGTGAAAAAAGCCGCCGCCCAGGACGGCCTGCAAATCAAAATCATCGAATTCGGCGACTACGTGCAGCCCAACGCCGCGCTGGCCTCCGGCGACCTGCACGCCAACAGCTACCAGCACAAACCCTATCTGGAGCAGCAAATCAAAGACCGTGGCTACAAACTCGTCAGCGTGGCCGACACCGTCACCTTCCCCATCGGCCTGTATTCCAAAAAAGTGAAATCGCTGGACGAGCTGAAAGAAGGCGCGCGCTTTGGCATCCCCAACGACCCCACCAACGGCGGTCGCGTGCTCCTGCTGCTGCAAGAAAAGGGCCTCATCAAGCTCAAACCCGATGCCGGCCTGAAAGCCACCCCGCTTGACATCACTGAAAACCCGAAAAAACTCAAATTCGTGGAACTGGACGCCGCCCAGCTGCCCCGCTCGCTCGACGACCTGGACGCCTCCGCCATCAACACCAACTTCGCCCTCTCCGCCGGGCTGGACCCCAAGCGCGACGCCATCGCGCAGGAAAGCCCCAAAGGCCCCTACGTGAACATCCTCGTCGTGCGCGAACAAGACCAGAGCCAGCCCTGGGTGCGGCAGCTCATCAGCGCCTACCACAGCAACGCCGTGCGCCAATACATCGACCAGGCATTCAAAGGCTCCGTCACCGCCGGCTTCTGAGCGCCTGCTCAAAGCGCGGCTTTGCCCGACGGCAGCCGCGTTTCCCCTTCCGGCAGGCGGAAAGCAAAGCGGGCTTTCCGCCAAAACACCGCGCCCGCCGATAACCCCTTCCTTGCAGGCAGCTCTCCTTGCGAGAGAAAACAAAACGCTCAGACAAGCGAACTGGGCCGGTTCGCGCACGCCCTTTGAAACCGGCCTTTTCCGGCAAGCCAGACGCCCGCGCTGGCAAAGCATGAAAGCAGCCAGAAGGCCTTGCAAACCCTTCATGCCTTCACGGGGAATTCGCTCCCATACCAATAGCAAGAGGTCCTAGTGGAACCTGCGCAGAGCGGCATTTTCACCCCTTCAAATTTGCTCCGTTTTTGATACGGTTTGGCAGCAGGCCGTCCAGGCCGCGCCTGCTGCGGGGGAGGGAGCGCCTGGCTAGCCGCTGAGGCCTGTCAAACCGTCTGCGTGGGCCGGTCGGAGTGCAGGACGCCGCCCAGCGCCACTTCGATCTTGCTGCGCAGGTCGGCGGCCTTGTCGTCTTTGGGAAAGCGGATGCCAATGCCCTGCGTGCGGTTGGCCGAGGAGCGCGCGGGCGTGATCCAGGCCACTTTGCCAGCGATGGGGTAGCGCTGCGTGTCGTGCGGCAGGGTGATGAGCACGTAGATGTCATCGCCCAGGTGGTATTCGCGCGTGCTGGGAATGAAGATGCCGCCTTCGGCAAAGATGGAGATGTAGGCGGCGTAGAGAGCGGCTTTTTCCTTGATGGCCAGCTGGATGACGCTGGGGCGGGGCGTGTGGAGGGAAGCGGGAACGGTGCTCATGAGATGTGAATGGCGTATCAGTTTGTTGCCTTGGCCGAGTTTAGGGCCTGCCGGGCGCTGCTGGCAAGGTATTCGAGGGTGAGGCCCGCGTTGAGCGGGTGTTCGGCGTTGCGGGCGGCTTGCGCGAGCTGGCCCCACCACTTGGCCAGCGCGGGCAGGGGCAAGGGGCGCGCGGGCAGGTCGGCGGCGGCGAAAAAGCGCGGGGGCGCGCCGGTTTGCGCGGCCATGAGATCGGCGCAGAGCTTTTGCAAGCGGGCCACGATCTCGGCCGTGGGCAGGCTGGCCAGGGCGCTGGCGTCGCCCTGGGCCAGCGCTTTGGGCAGGCGCGCCCATGCGGCGGCGGCTTGCTGGCCGTCGTCGAAGGCGGCCTTGGCTTTTTTGGCCGTGGTCCGGGCTTCGGCCTGGCTTTCGGCGCTGCGGGCCAGTTGCAAGGCGGCGGCGGGGCGCCCGCCTGCGGCTTGCAAGAGGGCGGCTGCGGCGGCTTCGTGCACGCCGCAGGCGGCCAGCCACGGCAGGGCTTCGGCGGCATCGGGCCAGCGCAGGGTGTGGGTCAGGCAGCGGCTGCGGATGGTGGGCAGCAGCAGGTGGGCGGCCTCGGTGGCGAGCACAAAGCGCATGTCGCCCGGCGGCTCTTCCAGCGTTTTGAGCAGGGCGTTGGCGGTGACGGCGTTCATGCGCTCGGCCGGGTAGATGAGCATGGCCTTGCCGCGCCCGCGCGCGCTGGTGCGCTGGGCGAATTCGATGGCGTCGCGCATGGCGTCCACACGGATTTCCTTGCTGGGCTTGCGCTTTTTCTCGTCGATTTCGGCCTGCGCCTTTTCGGGCAGGGGCCAGCCGCGCTCCAGCATGTGCGTCTCGGGCATGAGCAAGACGAAATCGGCATGGGCATGCACGTGCAGGCTATGGCAGCCGGGGCACTGCCCGCAGGCGCCCTGGGGCGTGGGCGCGTCGCACAGCCAGGCGGCGGCCAGCGCCAGCGCCAGCTCGAACTGCCCCAGGCCGGAAGGGCCTTGCAGCAGCCAGGCGTGGCCGGGGCGGGCCAGCAGCTCGGCGGCCTGGCGGGCAATCCACGGGGGCAGATGGGAAGAAGGCATGGGCAGTCAGTTCAGAAAAAGGAGCGGATTTGAGGGGGTACAAAGCGGCGTTCGCGCAGTTTTTACTAGGACCTATTGCTATTGGAAAAGGAGCGAAAATCAAGGTGCCAAACCCTAGCCGCAAGGCGCAAAAGGCGGGTTCAGCCCGCTGGCCCGATCCACCCGCGCTCTTGCAGGGCGGCCAGGGCGGCGCGGCGCACGGCGGGCGCGGGCTGGGCGGCGTCAATGCGGACAAAGCGGCGGGCGTCTTCGGCCATGCGGCGGGCGTAGGCGCTGCGCACGGCTTCAAAAAAGGCCAGGGGCTGGGCTTCAAAGCGGTCGGGCAGGCGCGCGCCTTGCAGGCGGCGGGCGGCTTGCGGCGGGGGCAGGTCAAACCAGAGGGTGAGGTCGGGCCGGGGCGCCTGCCCGCAATCGGCCGGTTCGGCGCCCCTTTCGTTGTTTGCTTTGTGGCTTGCCCCGTTGTGCATCTGGCCGTGCATGAGGTCATGGTCCAGCGCGATTTGCTCCAGCTGCGCCAGCGCCTGCCATGAAACGCCCCGGCCGCCGCCCTGATAGGCAAAGGTGGCGTCGGTGAAGCGGTCGCACAGCACGGTGCGGCCTTGCGCCAGCGCGGGGGCGATGACGGCGCGCACGTGGTCGCGCCGGGCGGCGAACATGAGCAGCGCCTCGGTCATGCCGTCCATTTCTTGCCCTTGCTCGAGCGCCAGGCCGCGCAGGCGCTCGGCCAGCGGCGTGCCGCCCGGCTCGCGCGTGCGCACCAGCGCGTGGCCTGCGGCCTGCAAGGCTTCGGCCAGGGCTTGGGCGTGGGTGGATTTGCCCGCGCCGTCGATGCCTTCCAGCGTGATGAACAGCCCTTGTTTCATGGCGCGGCGTTTGCCGGAATGGATGCAGGCGCAGCTGCGGGCTGGCCTGCTGCGGGCGGGTGGGCCGCCGCGTCCTTGCCCTTGTCTTTGCCGTTTCCATCGCTGTTGCGGGAGCCTGGGCGCTGGTATTGATGGACCGCGCGGTTGTGCTCGCCCAGCGTCTGGCTGAAGTGGCTGCTGCCGTCGCCGCGCGCCACGAAATACAGCGCCTGCGTGCTGGCCGGCTGCACGGCGGCCATGAGGGCGGCGCGCCCCGGCATGGCGATGGGCGTGGGCGGCAGGCCCTCGCGGGTGTAGGTGTTGTAGGGGGTGTCGGTGAGCAAGTCGCGCTTTTTCAGATCGCCGTCAAAGGCTTCGCCCAGGCCGTAGATGACGGTGGGGTCGGTTTGCAGCTTCATGCCCGCTTTGAGGCGGTTGATGAACACGCCGGCCACTTGCGCGCGGTCGTCGGCATGGCCGGTTTCTTTTTCAACGATGCTGGCCAGAATGAGCGCTTCGTCTGCCGATTGCAGCGGCAGGCCCGGCGCGCGCGCGGCCCAGGCGGCTTGCAAGCGCTCGTCCATCAGCTTCAGCGCCTGGCGCAGCACGTCCAGATCGCTGCTGCCGCGCGCGTAGTGGTAGGTGTCGGGGAAAAAGCGCCCTTCCGCCGCCACGCCGGGCTGGCCCAGCGCGGCCATGATGGCCTCGGGCGTCATGGTGCGCGTGTCGCCCTTCAGGTGCGCGGCCTTGGCCAGCGCGGCGCGCATCTGGCGGAAAGTCCAGCCTTCAACGAAGGTGATGCTTTGCACGATGCGCTCGCCGCGCAGCAGCTTGCCCAGCAGCTGTCCGGGCGTCATGCCTTGCGTGATGGCGTAGTCGCCCGGCTTGATCACGCCGCGCGGCTCTTGCGGACGCTGCCACTGCCGCCACAGCAGCGCCGCGCGGAAAAAGCCGTGCAGCAAAGGCTCCGGGGCGCGCACGCCCGCCGCCTGCGCCTGCTGCGCCGCCACTTTCAGCGAAGCGCCGGGCGGCACGCTCATCTCCACCCGGGGCGCAGCCAGCGCCAGCGGCTGCTGCGCCCACCAGGCCAGCGCGCCTGCTGCCGATGCGGCCAGCGCGGCCAGCAGCAGCAGCCATTTCAGCAGTTTCTTCAATGCCCGCACTGGCCCTACCCGAATCCTGAATCAAAACGGGCCATGATAATTCAGCGCATGACCGCCCCAGCCCCCCAGATTCCCTCTGCGCCGCCCGCCCGCCTGGCCCCGTTTTTCGCTTTTTCCGCCGAAGGCGCTTGTCCCCTGCCCATGCTCGGCGTGCTGCGCGCCAGCGGCGAAGACGCCGCCAAATTCCTGCAAGCGCAACTCACGCAAGACGTGCTTGAAATGCGCCCCGGCGGCCCCGCCCGCCTGGCTGCCTTCTGCACCCCGAAGGGGCGCATGAGCGCCAGCTTCATCATCACCCGCCCCGCCGAAAACGAATTCCTGCTGGTCTGCTCGCGCGAACTCATCGCGGGCCTGGTCAAGCGCCTGTCGCTGTTCGTGATGCGCGCCAAGGTGAAGATCACCGACGCCAGCAGCGCCATCGCCTGCCACGGCCTGATTGGCGCGGCCGCCATCGCCGCCGCCCAAACAACGATTCAGGCTGCCGCGCCTGCCGATGCGGCTTCGCCCGAAGGCCAGGCGGCAAGCGGCCTGCCGCCCTTGCCCCAGCTGGCCGAGCTGCCCCCTGCATGCGGCCTGCCCCGCGCCCTCTGGCTGGCCCCCGCTGGCGCGAGCGCCCCGGCTGCCTCGGCCCTGTCTGAAGACGACTGGCTGGCCGCCGAAGTGCTGGCGGGCGTGGCCCGCATCACCAGCGCCACGGCAGGCGCTTTCGTGCCGCAAATGCTCAATTACGAAAGCGTGGGCGGCGTGCACTTTCACAAAGGCTGCTACCCGGGGCAGGAAGTGGTGGCCCGCAGCCAGTTTCGCGGCGTCATCAAGCGCCGCGCCTTCGTCGCCCATTGCGCCGCCGCCGTGCAAACAGGGCAGGAAATCTTCGTCGGCGGCGACGATCAGCCCGCCGGCCTGATCGCCCTGGCCGCTGCCGCGCCTGGCGGCGGCAGCCTCGTCATCGCGGGCCTGCAAATCGCCGCCGCCCTGGGCAGCGAGCCGCTGCACGCCGGCAACCCTGGCGGCCCCCGGCTTGAGGGTCTGCACATTCCCTATGAGCTGGCGCACGATATTTGATTGAGGGTGGGGAGCCCGCCCCAGCCAGCCCATGAGCAGCCGCAGACACACCTGAACGGATAAAACTGCGCCTTCGGGTTGGCTCCGCCAGCCAGAACGCATCAAAAGAGGAGCAAATCCAAGGGGGTTGGAATGCCACTCTGCGCAGTTTCCACCAGGACGCAGCGCTATGGATTAAGGAGCGAAATTGCTGAACGCCCGGTTTTATTAGCGTTCGGCCCGCGTGCAAGGTCCATGGCGGCGTCTGAAATCGGCAGGGCGCTCGGGTTCAGCGGCGTGGGCGAAAACACCCTGGCGCGCTTGGCGGGCGGCGGCTTCTTGCTCGGCATAAGGGCCTCGGCCTCGTCCATAAGACCAGGCCCAGCCTTGGCGCGCCATGCGGGCGGCCACGTCTTCACCGCCTTTGTCGCGCAGGCGCACGGTGGCAAGCGAGCGGCCCCAGCCATCGCGCGCATGGGTTTGCACGCTCACGCGCTGGTTCAGCGCCAGGGCGATGAGCGCCTGCCGTGCTTGCGCGCCACCGCTTTGGCAGCTTTCAGGCGCATCTACGCCCTGCAGGCGCAGCTTTCGAGCGCGTCCGCCCGCATCGGGGCGCACCCAGAGCGTGTCGCCATCCGTCACCCACGTGACCGTGCCTTGCCAGACATCGGCTCGGGCGCAAGTGGCAGCCAGCAGCAGAAAGGCAGCGGCAAGAAAGCGAGGGAGAGAAAAAGGCAAGAGGAAAGGGTGTGGCAAAAGCATCATGGCGTGAGGCGGGCAATGAAAACATGCGCTGCGAACAACGCCCCCGCATTGTCTGAGGCCATGAGGCGCTTGCGCCCTTTGACTCATATCTGCGCCGCCCCTTTTGAAACGCTCTTCAAGAACCTGTTCGCAATCTGTCCGTGAGCGCAAACAACGCGGACTCGGGTGGGCTGCAAGACCCGCCTGCGGTTTGCGCCTGGCAGTTCATCCCGGTTCCCGATCTTGTGCTCCTCACGGCCAGATCATGAACAGGTTCTGACCACTCGCCACGCTCCGCCACGCAGACAGTGGCCTTCAGACTGGCTCCGTATGCATCAGAAACAGAAGCAAATTTGAGGGGGATCAAAATGCCGTTTCCGCTGGTTTTACCAGGACATCCTGCTATTGATACAGAAGCAAGAAAACGCCCTGCCCTCTTTTCCCTGTGCAGTCCGGCCTTGTGCATCGCTCCCTTCGTTTAGTGCGGAATCCACAGTCATCGCGGCAAGTGCGTCAGCGGCAGGTAAAAAAAAGCGGGCGCCTGCTGCGCCCGCGTGTCACTTTTCAGGCGGCCCGGAATCTGCGGCGGGCCGCCGTTTGCCGCTTCAGCGCCGCAAATCGGCTGGCAGCAGGCGCACGCCAGGCAGCTCGGGCCGCTGGAAGTCCATGTCGATGCCGCCTGCCGCAGCTTGCGGCAGCGGCTCTTGTGCGGCTTCGGCAGATTTGGCCGGGCAGCTTCCGGTCTGGATGTGGTGCAGCGCGGCGGCCAGCAGGCCCTCTGCCGCGTCGCCCCGCTCATGGCTCAGGTCATCCGCCACGGCGCAGGTGGGCGCAAAGCCGTCGGTGTAGCCGCCATAGCCCACTTCGTTGGCCATTTCGACTTCGATGGCGGCGATGGCCTTGCCGCAGTTCTTGCGTTCAACGAAGCCATAGGGCTTGCCGCAGGTGGTGGAGCCAATGAGCACCACTTCCACGCCAGCGCCGCGCAGGCCGTTGATGGTGGCTTCGCTGGCCGAACACGTCCAGCCCGTGGCCAGCACGTACACGCGCGGCAAGCTCAGCTGCGGCAGGGCGCTGCCAACAGCGTGAGTGCCGCCATCCGGATTGGCGCCCACTTGGGTGGTGAAGGGCACCACGCCCTGACGCGTGGCTTCCTGGCGCTTGTCGTTGTATTTCATACGCACGAATGCCTTGCCTTGCACGTGGCTGCCGCCCAGCATGGAAGCCAGTGACCAGGCCTGATACAGCCACCCGCCACCGTTGTAGCGCAGATCCAGCACCACGTCGCTGATGCCTTGCCGCTGCAAGGCTGAGAGGGTGTCGATGAGGCGGTCCTGCCCGTTGTCAATCTCATAGGTGTTGAACTGCACGTAGCCCACCTGGCGGCCGCCCGCCTGCACCACTTTGGATAGCGGCAGCGGGTCTTCCACAACGTTTGCGGCGCGCAGCGTGATTTCGCGCTCGGCAGACGTTGGCGTGTCGCGCACGGTGAAGGTCACGCTCGCTCCTGTGGGCGGCCTGTACCAGGAAAGGTAAGTGGCCGCCAGCAC
This sequence comes from Ottowia cancrivicina, assembly GCF_029813755.1. Taxonomy (NCBI): domain Bacteria; kingdom Pseudomonadati; phylum Pseudomonadota; class Betaproteobacteria; order Burkholderiales; family Comamonadaceae; genus Ottowia; species Ottowia cancrivicina. The sequence continues at coordinate 14,997 of NZ_JARVII010000014.1, forward strand.
GTTCACCAGCTGCGCCCCACGCTTGAGGCCCGCGCGTTCGGCAGGCGAATCTTTGAGCACGTAGGCCACGCGCCGGGGCTGGCTCTCCGTCCAGTACACGCCGTAAGAAGGGCCGGAAGGAGAGCGCTTTTCGTTATCTTGCAGCGTGCGGATGTAGCTGAAGCGGTCCTTGGGCTTGCCGCTGTGGTCAAGCGTTGCGATCCGCAGGCTGTTGAAATAGTCTTCCACCGTGCCGGTGACGTTGGCGGAGCTGTCACGGATTTCGCTGTACCACAGATAAATCTCGTCCATGTGCGAGCGGATGAACCGGCGCTCGCCGTCGGCCGTGCATACGTTGGCCAAGGTTTCGGAGGGCGGAAATTGCTGCGTGCCAGGCGTCGGCGTTGTTGTGGGGGTTGGCGTCGGCGTAGGCCTTGGCGTTGGTGTTGGCCTTGGTGTAGGCGTGGATGTAGGGCCTGGCGCAGGGGCGTCGCCATCGCCGCCGCCACAGGCGGCCAGCGCCACAGCCAGCACCAGCGGGCTTGCGAATCGCAATTGCATCTTTTTCTCCTTGAGTGCAAAAAAAGCGACTTTAACGGCATATTCGCCGCTTTTCATGCCAAATGCATTGATTTCGCCAAGATTTGTAAATCATCGTTACGAAACGCCCTCACACTCGCCGCGCCTAGCTGCAACAGCGCCAAATAAGTGAAATCGCTCAGACACGTGATGACAAGAAAGGTCTGCGCGCGCATGCTGGTCAGTCGTTCTCATGCGCTAGGCTGCGCGGAGCTGATCCGTTGCGCTACGGCTCTGTAGAGGATTCCACAGATCAGCATCAACCACAACACCAGCAGCTCCACGCTAAAAACCCGCTCCCGGCCGCTGGCGCAAAAGCTCGCGCTCTCTGCCCCAAGGCCCGGTTCCGGGCAAAAAAACGCCCCGGCCAAAGGCGCGGGGCATGGGCAGAAAACAGACGCAGGCTTTACGCACGCTTTTTGCGCCGCCGCCAGGCTGCCGCGCCGCCCAGCAGGCCGCCCAGCGCCGCCAGACTCCAGCCTTCCAGCGTGGGCACAGGCGTGGCAGCGGCAGCAGGCGCGGGGCGCCAGTCGCAGACCGATTGCGTCACGGACTGCACGCCCAGCCACATGCCGCCGCCGCCCGTGTCGTAAACAGCAAAAGCCAGCTCGTTTTCGCCCGTTTTCCACTGTTCATTCACATGGGCCCCGCCGCCCAGCGTAAAGGCCCCGGCAGGCGTCACCATCATGCGCTTGCCGTTGAGATACACGCCCACCACCCTGTCGTCCGCCCGCAGATTGGCCAGGCCATGCGCATTGGCAGGAAACTGCAATTTGTAAGTAGCCGGATTCACCGTGGCGTCCAGCTTGAAGCGATAGCGCATGTAGTACAGGTGATTGGCGGGCAGTTGCGGCTGGCCCGCCGGCAGATAGCTGCCAATGAAGATGCCCGGATAGTTCGCGTGCGGGGGAGAAAAAGTCAGGTAGCGGTCAATCTCGTGTCCATTAAAAAAGGCCCAGGTCAATGTGCTGGGCAGCGGATCGGAACCCGTTGACTGCAATGCAAAAGAAGCCGTCGCGCGTTCCCAGCGCGGCTGGTTGCCCCGGTCGGCATCTGTCGCGCTGCCATTTTTGGCTCGGGTATTGAGCTGCGCTTCAACCGTATCGGCATTGGCGGGCCGGTTGGCGTCGCAATAAAAAGTGGGCGGTGTGCCAGGGGGCGTGATGGCGCTGGCTGGCGCTGCGACGAACAGACCGGCTAGCGCGCCCAGCGCCAGGGCGGTCTGGCATGGAATTCGGCGTTTCATTTCAATCTCCTGAAGCAAATGAAAAAACAGGGGGATATTACCTATGTTGATCAAACCGCAAGCGCAGGGCGCGCCGCCGTTTCCCCAAAATGCTCAGAGTCTGTTTGCAATCTGACCGTGAGGGGCAAAAAGAGTGGATCAAGGCGGGCCGCCAGGCGCAAACCGCAGACGAGCCTGACAAAGCCACTTTCTGTCCTGCGAAGCGTTTGCAACGCCTGCAGACTGTTTGAGGCTGATTTCGCTTCCACGGACAGATTGCAAACAGGCTCTCAATAGTCCGGCTGCCAATCCACGGTGATGCGGCCGGCTGCCAGGTCCACCTCGTCCACATAGGCGGAGACGAAAGGAATCAGGCGCTCTTGCGGTTTGCCGTCTGCGCCCTCAAAGGCCAGCGCCAGCGTGGTTTGCGGCCCGGCAGGCAGCAGCTCGCGCACCTGGCCCAACGGCACGCCTTCGCGGTTGAAAACGGCCAAGCCGATCAGATCAACCCAGTAGTACTCGCCCTCGGCAGGCGTGGGAAAGGATGAGCGGGCAATGAAAATGCGCGCGCCCTTGAGCAAATCGGCGGCATCGCGGTCATCCACGCCCTGCGCGCTGGCCACCACGGCATCGCCATGCGCCTTGACTTGCCGCACGAGCAGGCGCTGCGGGCCGTCGAAATGACGCGCGCCGCGCGCGGGCGGCAGCAAAAACCAGCGTTTGGATGAAAAAAGCGCCTCTGGCGAGGCGCTGTAGGGCTGGACCTTGAACCAGCCTTTGATGCCCCAGGCGTCCTGCACGCGGCCCACTTCCACCGCGTCATCAGGCAGCTCGGCTGCTTGCAGGGGCCAGGTGGCGCCGGGCACGGCTTGCAGGCCTGTGCTCAGGCGGCGGGCTGGGCCTTGGCGGCCTGGCGGGCCAGGCGCTCGACGGTGGGAGAAGCCTGCGCGCCCACGCTCTTCCAGTACGTCAGGCGGTCTTGCGCCAGACGCAAGCCCTCTTCGCCTTCAACGGCGCGGGGGTTGTAAAAGCCAATGCGCTCGATGAAGCGGCCATCGCGGCGCACGCGCTTGTCAGCCACGACGATGCTGTAGAAGGGGCGGGCCTTGGAGCCACCACGGGAAAGACGGATAACGACCATTGAAAATTTGCCTTGAAAAGGTGTTGCGGCGCGCGGCCCGTGGGGTCATTGGGCCAGGCTCCGCGAGGGGACTTCTCCGGCCCGCGAGACACACGACATGGCCACCCGGCCAGCGGCGAACCGAAAAACGGCGGATTATATGAGGCGCGCCTCTCCTTCGCGCGGGCTGCTGCCATCGCGGCGCAGTCACAATTCGGGCTTTTGCTTTTGCCCTTCGCTTCAGGCTTTCGCGCCTCTCCCCCTTTCTTTTCTTTCACATCCGCCATGCAGCGCGACTACGCTCCCGCACCGCCTCCGCAAGACATCACCGTCCACACCGCCTCCCGCGTGCTGGAGTTGCGCTACGCCAGCGGCCAGACGCTGCGCATTCCCTTTGAGCTGCTGCGCGTGTATTCGCCTTCGGCGCAAGTCAAGGGCCACGGGCCGGGGCAGGAGGTGCTGCAAACCGGCAAGCGCGACGTGCTCGTCACCGGCATGGCCCCCGTGGGCCACTACGCCATCCAGCCCACGTTTTCAGACGGGCACGACAGCGGCATCTACACCTGGGACTACCTCTACTTTCTTGGCTCGCGCCAGCAGGCGCTGTGGCAGGAATACGAGCAGCGCCTGGCCGCCGCTGGCGCGCACCGCGACGACGCCATGCCCGAAACGGCGGGCCGCAGCTGCGGCAGCCACTGAAATTCCTCTTCACTCAAACAGAAAGCCCCTCATGGCCAGCACCCATTTCGGTTACGAATCCGTTGATGAAGCCGACAAGGCCCGCCGCGTGCGCGGCGTCTTTGACTCCGTCGCCAGCAAATACGACCTCATGAACGACCTCATGTCCGGCGGCCTGCACCGGCTCTGGAAGGCTTACGCCGTCATGGTGGCCAACGTGCAGCCCGGCCAGCGCGTACTCGACATCGCGGGCGGCACGGGCGATCTGGCGCGCGCCTTCGCCAAAAAGGCGGGTGATGGCGGGCAAGTCGTGCTCACCGACATCAACGAAGCCATGCTCCGCACGGGGCGCGACCGCCTGCTCGACGCCGGCCTGGCCCTGCCCACCGTGGCGTGCGACGCCGAAGCGCTGCCTTTTGCCAGCGGCCAGTTCGACCTCGTCAGCGTCGCTTTCGGGCTGCGCAACATGACGCACAAAGACCGCGCCCTGCGCGAAATGGCCCGCGTGCTCAAACCCGGCGGGCGGCTGCTCGTGCTGGAGTTCTCGCAAGTGGCCCCGCCGCTGCGCAAGCTCTATGACCTGTACTCCTTCAACGTGCTGCCCCGCCTGGGCAAGCTCGTCACGGGCGACGAAGCCAGCTACCGCTACCTGGCCGAATCCATCCGCATGCACCCCGCGCAAGAAGAACTCAAATCGCTCATGAAGGAATGCGGCTTCGGCCACGTGGACTACCACAACATGACCGGCGGCGTGGTGGCCCTGCACGTGGGCGTCAAGTGTGAATAAGCCTGTCTTCTTGCTCCTGAACTCATAGCATGAAGTCCTGGTCGAAACTGCGCGAAAGCCATTTTTGACCCCCTTGAATTTGCTCCGCTTTTTAATGATGGAGCCGGGAGCTGTCCGCCGCCATGTCGCTCAAAAGCCTGCCCCCTGACGCCCGCCCGCGCGAAAAGCTCCTGGCGCGCGGCCCCGCCGCCCTGGGCGACGCCGAGCTGCTCGCCATCTTGCTGCGCACCGGCACCGCCGGGCGCGGCGTGCTGCAAATGGCGCAGGAAGTGCTCAGCGCCTTTGGCGGCCTGCACGGCCTGCTTCAGGCCAGCGGCGAAGACCTGCGGCGCATCAAGGGCCTGGGCGGCAGCGCCAAGCGCGCCGAACTGCTGGCCGTGCTGGAGCTGACCCGCCGCGCCCTGGCCGGGCAGTTGCGCCAGCGCCCCGTGTTGCAAAACCCCGCCACCGTGCGCGACTACCTCCAGCTGCACCTGGCCAGCCGCCCGCAAGAAATCTTCGCCGTGCTGTTTCTTGATGCGCAACTGCACCTCATCGCCTTTGAAGAAATGTTCCAGGGCACGCTCACGCGCAGCAGCGTCTATCCGCGCGAAGTCGTGCGCCGCGCCCTGCACCACAACGCCGACGCGCTCATCCTCGCCCACAACCACCCCAGCGGCCACGTGCAGCCTTCGGCGGCAGACGAAGCCATCACCCGCGAACTCACGGCCGCCCTGGGCCTGATCGACGTGCGCGTGATCGACCACTGGATCGTCGGCCCCGGCGGCGCGGCCTGCTCCCTGGCCGAGCGCGGCTTTTTTCTGGTCTGAAAGCCCGGCATGAAAGCCCGCAGCCTGAAAGAGCTGAAAAAACTGCGCCAGCAATTTGCCGCCGCCCAGGCACAGGCAGCGAAAGAAGCGCAAGCAGCCCAAACGCGCCAGCAGGCCCAGGCCCGCCAGCGGCAAAGCGACCACGCCCTTTTCTTGCGCGCCATCGGCGCCGTGCAGCCGCTCAAAGCCAGCGCCCGGCATGAAAAAGCCGGCCAGGCCGCGCGCCCCGCCCCGCTGCCCCGCCAGCGCCAGCAAGACGAGCGCGCCGCCCTGCGCGAAACCCTGTCCGACGAATTCGACGCCAGCACCCTGCTGCACGTGGACGAACACCTGAGCTACTTGCGAGCCGGCATCGGCCCCGACGTGCCCGCCCGCCTGCGCCGTGGCCAGTGGGCCGTGCAGCGCCAGATCGACCTGCACGGCCTGCGCGTGGACCAGGCCCGCCAGGCGCTGGCCGCCTTCATCGCCGCCGCCTGCCGCAGCGGCGTGCGCTGCGTGCGCGTGGTGCACGGCAAAGGCCACGGCTCGCCCGGCAAAACCTCCGTGCTGCGCGCCAAAGTGCCCGGCTGGCTCATCCAAAAGCATGAAGTGCTCGCCTTCGTGCAGGCCCGCCCGCCTGACGGCGGCGCCGGCGCGCTGCTGGTGCTGCTGCGCGCGGCGTGATAGACGCCGCCCGCGCAACCCGCGCGCAGGCGCAGGCCATGATGAATCCACTCCGCCATTTCGCTCCTTTATCAATAGCATGAGGTCCTAGTGGAAATTGCGCTGAACGGTATTTTCAGCCCATCAAATTTGCTCCTGTTTCTGACATTCGTCCTGTAGCCGCCCGCCAGCGCTGTCCCCCGGGGCGCTAGCTGGGCTGCACCAGGCCCTGTTGAGAATTACCAAGACTGAATCACACGCTTGTCCGTGCTTCTTCGCCCTGCTTCGCCAGGCTTGCCCAGGCAGTGCGGGGCCATCAGTGCCCACTGCTTGTCGCTCATACTCTTTTTTCCATGGCGGGATTGCTGCACAAGAGCAGGATTCTCAAAAGGCCCAAGGACATGGGGCTGGCCCAGAAAATGAGCGCAGCGGATCGCGCTATGAACAGGCTCCTACTTCAGACTGCGCGTGGCGCGCTGGCAGATGCGGCGGGTGGCAGCGGCGTCGCTCGACTCCAGCCACTGGGCGCAAAGGGCGCGCACCCAGGCGGGCTGGTCTTTGGCTGCATCGTTGAGCCAGTTGCTGACGGAATCCTGCGCGTAGGCGCTAGGGTCGGCGCGCAGGGGCGCAAGCAAAGGCAGAGCGCGGGCCGGGTCGGCCTTGAGTGCGGCAATGTGCGCGCACCACACGCCGCGCGGGCGCAGGGCTTCGCTGGCAAAGCGGCGCAGGCGCTCGGAAGGGCTGGCAGTCCATTCGGCCAGCAGGGCAATGGCCGCGTCCAGCTCGCGGGCGAGGTGGGGGCGCTGCGCCAGCCAGGCCCATTCGCGCACGCCAAAGTGCGGGTCATCGGCCAGGGAGCGTGTGGCTTGCAGGCGCTCGCGCAGCGGCAGCTCTTGCGCACCGATGGCAAAGCAGGCCCAGCCGCGCACGGTGTCGCTGGCGTGCGCCTGGCAGGCAGAGACGGCGCCGGGGCCCAGCGCTTGCAGCAGCAAAGCGCCCATGCGCGCCATGCGCGCGGCAATGCCCAGCTGGCAGGCGGCGCGCGCCTGTTCATCAATGGCGGCGGGCAAGCCGGGAAAGGCGGCGCGCAACAGGCGGGCCTGGTCGATGGCCAGAATTTCAGGCAGCGTGGCGCTGGCGATGTGGCCTTCATTGAGGGCTGCGAGCGTCTCCGGCGGCAGATCGGCGGCGCGGCGTGCGCCTTTGCGGGGAGCGGGAGCGGTCATGGCTGGGTCAGAAAGTGGTCAGGCAGCTAGCTTATCCAGCGGGCTGACCAAGTGTTGGCGCTTGTCTGGCATGCGTGGAGCGGCACAAGAGGCGATCCAGCGGCTGTGCTCGTCAAAAACCGCCTGGCCAACACGCACCTCCTATGGAGCGGAATCAATGCGCTGGAGGCGGCGGCCGCTGCTATCGGCTTGGCGTTCGATAAGGGCCTGCGCTCCAAGGCAACCAGCAGACCGGTGACAGGGGCGCAGCTCACGCCCGCTTGTTCAGCCGGTTGGTGCAGGGCAGCCCTTCTGGCTGCGCGCATTCAACAGAAAAACAGCATGAAGTCCCCTTCGGAGAGGCCGCACGCCCAGCCGTGTGGCGCAGCCGCCCTTCAGCACGGCGACCAGCGAAAACACATGCAGGACAAACTCTTAAAGGGCATTCCTGCCATGCCCCAGCCTCACACCGCAGTCTGATCAGCCCCATGCGACACAGCCAGCAATGAAGCGCCTCCCGCAGTCCGGCCTGCTGAATCACACCAGAAACAAGAGCGAATTCAAGGGTATCGAAATGCCATTCTGCGCAGATTCCACTAGGACATCATGCTATAGATAGCAGAGCAAGAAACGCAGTGCTTGCACCCTGTCCATTCGTTGCCTGCGCCCTGCTCCTCGTGCAGGCCGGAGTGTGAACGGCTCGCAAGAAACGAAAGCCAGCCAGCGCGCAGCAAACCCGCGCGCCATTTTTCGCGGATGCCCATGAACAAAAGGCGGCTTTGCAGGCGGTCAGCGCGCTTGCTGATCGCGTTTTCTGGCTGCGTTTCCCAGCCACGGGCAGGCTCCAGACTGCGCCGTTTTTCACGGAATCGGGCAGCAAGCGCGCCACTTCCCTACCCAAAGGCCACTCTTTGAGGCATCATGCAAATACGCTTTTTCATGGTTTGAATTTCGTGCCCGTGCAAAGCCGCCGAGCCTGTTCCCCGCCTGGCCGCAAGAAAGGGAAAAGCGAACTGCAATGAAGTGGCACGCCCAAGCCCAGAACAAGCCTGCTTTTGTGCTTTTCCGCCTGGCGGAAATGGGCCTTGCGCCGTAAACCGCCCGCGCCCGCTTCTTCGCGCCACGGACGGAATATGAACAGGTTCCGGAAAGACAAAAAACGCATCAACCGCCTTGATGCCCCCGCATCATCACCATGACCGATTCCATCCCTGCCGACACGCCCGCCCTGCGGCTGGGCGTCTACAAGCTGCCCACAGCCGAGACGGCACTGGTACAGACCCTGCTGCGCCTTTACGCCTCCAGCGGCGCGTGCCGCTGGATTTACGCCAGCGCCCCGCCCTACGATGCCCTGCTGGCTGATGGCTCCACGCCCGAAGGCCAGAGCCATGAACTGGATGGCATGGCCACCGTCGTGCTGCGCCTGACGCGCAAGAGCGAAAACACCTCGCACGAACTGCTGGAGCGCCCCATTCGCCCCGACCGCTTCCAGCAATGGCTACAGAGCGTAGAGCGCGATTTGCGGAGGACCGCCGCGCCGCCCGGCTCTGCCAGCGGCGCACGCTTTCGCCTGCTGCGCTGGCCGCCCGCCGCCATGCTGCACGACAACGCCGAGAACATTCGCTTGGCGACCCTGCTGTCGCGCCGCTATCTCAGCGCGCGGGAGCTGGCCGCCATCAGCCGCCAGCCTGAAGCGGCCTGCCTCGAATTCATCCAGGCGCTGCAATCCGCCCGGCTCCTCAGGGCCGAGGACAGCGCGGCGGCCTCCAGCCTGGTCCAGCCCGCCTCCAACGCGCCGCAGGCGCAACCCCAAACGCAAGCGCCCAAACGCTTCTTCAATATAGGTTTGATACAAAATATTAGGAAACGTCTTAATTTTTGATTGAAGGCAAAGAAGTGTTTCCATGAATGAATACAAAATTCTCTTCACTGGCACGATGGGTGCGGGCAAAACCACAGCCATTGGCGCAGTCAGCGAAACCCCGCCCGTCATCACCGACGTGCACAACAACGACGCCTCTCACGCCAAGGAGCGCACCACCGTGGGGCTGGATTTCGGGCAGCTGACGCTGGAAAACGGCGACCGCCTGCGCCTGTTCGGCACGCCCGGCCAGTCACGCTTTGACTTTCTCTGGAAAATCCTCTCGCAAAACGCCATTGGCATGATCTTGCTGGCTGACAACTCCCGCCCTGACCCGCTGGCCGACTTGCGCGTGTACCTGGAAGGCTTTGCCAATGAGCTGTCTGCCATGCCTTGCGTCATCGGCGTCGGGCGGCTGGACACCCACCCCGCCCCCAGCCTGGATGATTACGCCGAAGAGCTCGCCCGCCGCCATCTCGTGCTGCCCGTGCTGCCCGTGGACGTGCGCCGCCGCCAGGACGTGACGCTGCTCATCGACACCCTGCTGTCCCAGCTCGAAGCCGACTTGATGGAAGAACACTGAAGAAAATGACCAACCGCATTCAACTTCCGCTCACCGTCCGCGTGCTGGCGGCCAAGCAGGCCGCCGCCTTTCTGGAAGACATCAGCGGCATGAACGCCGTGGTCGTCGCCACCGAAGACGGTTTCGACATTGCCTCCGCCATGAAAACAGGCGACGCCGCCCGCATCGCCGCCCTGGCCAGCTCCATTTCCGCCATCAGCGCCGTGGTTTCGCAAGAAGCCAGCCTGGGCGCAGACAAGTGCGTGACCATCGACACGCACGATGGCTTCGCCGTGGTCTACAGCGCGCCGCGCAAGGACGCACGCCTGGTCATCATCGCCATTGCCAGCGGCCAGGCCATCCTGGGCCAGGTTGCTTACCGCGCCAGCCAGTTCGCCAAAGACCTGGCGGATGCCTGATCCCCGCTTTCCCAAGCAGGCCCTGTGGCGAGCGCTGCGTGACGCCCTGGGCCGTTTCTTCCATCACGCGCCCCTGAAAAACAGAAGGAGATCAACATGGCCACCATCAAACAAAGCCTGGACGAGCTGATGAAGCTGGACGGCATTCTCTGCATCGCCATCGTGGACTCCGGCAGCGGCATGCTGCTGGGTTCCGCCGGCGGCGGCATCAACATTGAAGTCGCCGCCGCCGCCAACACCGAAGTCGTGCGCGCCAAACTCAAGGCCATGCGCGCCCTGGGGCTGAACGACAAGATCGAGGACATCCTCATCACCCTGGGCAAGCAATATCACATCCTGCGCCCCCTCTCTGCCAAGGAAGGCGTCTTCCTCTACGGCGTATTCGACCGCCAGCACGCCAACCTGGCGCTGGCCCGCCTCAAGGCGCAGGAAGTGGAAAAAGACCTGACGTTCTGAAAGCCAGCCCGCGATCTGGCTGCGAGGCCAACAGGGCTGAGAAAACTTCGGTTGCACAGCAGCCCACGCGCCCTTTGCACGCCCGCAGTCAGACTGTGAACGGGTGTTCCACACGAGGGCAGCGCAGCAAGCAAAAAGGCTTTGCGCCTACCCTGCCGCCTTTCTGTTTGCGTTCATAGCAGCTACGGGATGCGGGCGGGTACCGCAAAGCCTCTTTCCTGAAGCACAGCCTCAGCTTTCCGCTCCTTGCTTCGCCTTAAAAAGAAATCACGGCACGAAGCGCGCCAGCTTGCAGCACCTCCGGTGTTCTGCCAAGCTGGCCTGATGTGCGCGTTGAGAAACGCGCCATCCTCTGCAGGCGCCGGACGCATGCGCCGTAGGCGTTATCCGATCGGGAACCGCTTTGCCAAATTCAAGGAGTTCAGGCGTGGAGCCGTGCAGCGACCGCCGTCAGGCGGGGCAGAAGGCGCTGACTACCATCAGCGCCTTCTTTTTTCGCGCGCAGGCGGGCTCTGCGCGTTCTGCTTCCGGCTTGTTTTTTTTCACACGTGATTTCTCTTCAAAACCTGACTTTGCGCCGTGGCGCCAAAGTGCTGCTCGACGGAGCCAGCGCCACCATTCACCCCGGCGAAAAAGTGGCCCTGGTGGGCCGCAATGGCGCGGGCAAATCCACCCTGTTTGCGCTGCTGGGCGGCGCGCTGCATGAAGACGGGGGCGACTTTTCCATGCCCGCCCACTGGCGCATCGCGCAAGTGGCGCAGCACATGCCCGAAACCGGCGAAGCGGCCACCGCCTTTGTGCTGGCGGGCGATGAACGCCTGACACGCCTGCGCGCCCAGCTGGCGCAAGCCGAAGCGGCAGGCGAAGGCATGGCCATCGCCCAGCTGCATGCCGATTTGCAAGACGCCGGCGCGCACGACGCCACGGCGCGCGCGCAGGCGCTCATCCTCGGGCTGGGCTTCAAACCCAGCCAATTGCAGCAGCCCGTGAGCAGCTTCTCGGGCGGCTGGCGCATGCGGCTGCAACTGGCGCGCGCGCTCATGGCCCCGTCTGATCTGCTGCTGCTGGACGAACCCACCAACCACCTGGACCTGGACGCGCTGGTGTGGCTGGAAGGATGGCTGGCGCGCTACGCCGGCACGCTCATCGTCATCAGCCACGACCGCGACTTTCTGGACGCCGTCACGCAAGCCACGCTGCACATCGAACACGGCCAGCTCACCCGCTACGGCGGCAGCTACAGCACCTTTGAAGAACTGCGCGCCCAGCAACTGGTCCTGCAACAAGCCGCCTGGGCCAAACAGCAGGAAAAGCGCGCGCACCTGCAAAAGTTCATCGACCGCTTCAAGGCCAAAGCCACCAAGGCGCGGCAGGCGCAAAGCCGCGTCAAGGCGCTGGAGCGCATGGAAAAAATCGCCCCCGTGCTGGCCGAAAGCGAATTGCAATTCAGCTTTCGCGAACCGCCCGCGCTGCCCAACCCCATGCTCGCCATCAAGGAAGCCGCCTTCGGCTACCGCAGCGATGCGGGCGACAAACTCATCTTGCAAGGCGTCAGCCGCACCGTGCTGGCAGGCCAGCGCATCGGCATCCTGGGCGCCAACGGGCAAGGCAAATCCACCTTCGTCAAAACCATCGCGCACCAGCTGCCCCTGCTGGCAGGGCGCGTCACCGAAGGCAAGGGCCTGGCCATCGGCTACTTCGCCCAACAAGAGCTGGACGTGCTGCACCCGCAAAGCACGCCGCTGGAACACATGGTGCGCCTGGCGCGCGAAACCGGCCGCGAAAACGCCGAAGAAGCGCGCGAACAGCCGCTGCGCAACTTTCTGGGCGGCTTCAACTTCGCGGGCGACATGGCCGCGCAGCCCGTGGGCCAGTTCTCCGGCGGCGAAAAAGCGCGGCTGGTGCTGGCCATGCTGGTGTGGCAGCGCCCCAACCTGCTGCTGCTGGACGAACCCACCAACCACCTGGACCTGGCCACGCGCGAAGCCCTGGCCGTGGCCCTAAACAGCTTTGAAGGCACGCTCATGCTCGTCAGCCACGACCGCGCGCTCTTGCGCAGCGTGTGCGACGAGTTCTGGCTGGTTGCGCGCGGCCATGTGCAGCCGTTTGAAGGCGACTTGCGCGACTACCAGCGCTACCTGCTGGACGAAGCCAAACGCCAGCGCGAAGCCGCCGCCCAGGAAGCATCCGCCGCCGCCCCCAAAACCGGCCCGCTGGCCGCCAACAGCGCCAACCCCGCCGAACAGCGCCGCCAGCAAGCCCGCCTGCGCGCCCAGCTGGCCGAAAAAACCAAACCGCTCAAACGCCAACTGGCCGCCGCCGACGCGCGCATGGCCGCCATTGCCACACGCCGCACCGAACTCGAAACCCAACTGGCCACCCCGCAGCCGCCCGCCGCCATTGCCGACGCAGGCCGCGAACTCAAAGCCCTTGAAAATGAATTGACCGCGCTGGAAGAGCAATGGCTCGAACTTTCCACGCAAATTGAAGAAATTGAAAACGGGCAGGCGTGAATAATGCTTGTGTGATGCTTGATTTTTGAAAGGAGACAAAATGAAGAAGTATAGTTTCATTCGCAGGATTTCCTTTGCTTTTAAGCAGACGGAAAAACCGGAAAACTGGTTGCTCCAGAAAATAAAAGAGAATCCATTTCAGTTTTTTTTGTCATTGGGTCTCACATTAGGCGGATTTTTCCTGTTTATCTTCTTTCTGCAAATAGGCTTCATGCCCGATATGAACTTTTCTGAAGCATCGAGTATTCTAATAGCGAGCGCATTGATTGGGGGATATTTTACCGTATTGTTCGCGATACTGCCAATGGCACCAATTATTTTTGTTTTAAGTATAGATAATTGGGAAAAAGAGGTGAAAAACAGCCTTAAGCAAAACAAAGGACGCAATATACTTTTTCAGGTTTTATAATTTTTCGATATATTATATTTACTCCTTCTAAACTGCATTATAGATTTATTAACAAACGATGCGGCGAAATCATTATCGCGCGATATAACGCACGCAATATGTTACATTATCTTTCCAATAGCTGTTACTCCTTTTCTGAAAAAGGATTTGATTAAATTTAATTCTTTCCTTGTTGTATCCTTATTTTTGACATCTTATTTTCTTACGGGTAAATTTAATGTGCCCGCGAATGAAATAATTAACACTCTTATTATATTCTTTCTTATTATGATTATGCAACGCATAATTGCGTATGTTATTATTGATTCAGATTGGCTGAATAATTGTTTTTACATTATTGTTATCGCTGTATCTTTTATCATCATATTGTTCCTGCTTACAGGAGCCCCTCTTAAAATTTCTAAAGTAGCGGTTTATCAGCTAGGCCTAGGCGAAATGCGAAATGTCAGCGTTCTTCTGAAAGATGAAGGCTGTGAAATATTTAATGCCATACCAATGCCCGCCGGACAAAAGCCTCTTTGCGACGAAAAAACGAAGATCGTTCGCTCCGTCCATCTAAGATCCAGAATCGCCTCGCCCTATGTTTTTGAGGCGGAAGGAAATGGCGATCAGGTATGGAGAATCACCATCCCAAAGGAACAGGTTATTTCTTTGATAATTTCGGGTGTATATGGAAGTCAGCCTCCAAATCCCGGCGCACCAAATAATCAAACGCAAGATTGCCCTGACCGGAATCAAAGCCCAAACCCACCTCAACAAGGATGCGCCAGTGCCGCGCAAAATGGTGCAGCCGCCGCAACGAAATAAACCCCGAAAAACCCGTCCAAATCAATCTCCGGGGAAAGCTTCACCCGAAAAGTGTCTGACAACATGCTGCATGTGCTGCGGCTGCGTGCCGGCCGCCAGTTGCCCTATTCCGCCCAATTGCCCGTCCAAAGCGAAGCAGGAAAGTGAATCTCGCGCCCAACCGTGCTGATGAAGCGTTCTGCTGTAAGGAGCCTGGAACTTGCGCGTGATCCGCCGCGCGCTGGCGCTGATGCGCCCGCGCTAGGGCCGCTGCTGTTCGAGTCGCAATAAAAACAGGAGCGAATTCAGTGGGTGCCAAATGCCCTTCAGCGCACGATTCACTAGGACGTATTGCTATGCATAAAGGAGCGAAATAGCGTGGCGTATCCAGCCTTGCCATTTCGCTTCTTGCATTTGCTGGCCCGTGTCTTGCGTTTCATCCGGGCCGGGGCTTCTCATGGCCCGGGCCGGGCGTTCAGTGATCGTGGCCGCCGCCTGCGACTTCAAACGTGAGGGTGAACAGGGTGATGTCCTTGTCGGCCTTTTTCGGATCGGGGTAGGCCACGGCGTGATTGACGCTGATGACATTCAGGCCGCTGCGGGCCACGGTGAGCGTGGCGCGGCCCTGGGCGTCGGTGGTGGCTTTCTGGGCTTCGTGGTCAAAGGCGTTGCTGGTGACTTTGGCATCGGCCAAGGGCTGGCCCCGGTAGAGCACCTGCACGGGCAGTTTTTCGCCGGGCAGCAGTTTGGCGGGGTTGGTCTCGGGCACGATTTCCAGCTCGTAGCCCAGTTTGGTGACTGGCTCGCGCTTGTTCAGGTAGGCGGCGGAAAAGCCCCGGGCGTGCATGGAGCGCTCGGCGTCAGCCGGGTTGGGCAGCTGGTCTTTGGCCAGGTTGTGCCATTTGCCGTCTTTGGTTTTGCTCCAGATGCCGCCTTCCTTGGTGAAGGTCAGCAGGCCGGGCGCTTCGGCCTTGAGCGTGGCAAAGCGCTGGGTGTAGTGGCGCACGATGGTGACTTCTTCCGGCTTGCCGTTTTTGTAGGCGCGCGCTTCGTTGATGGTGATGGGGTCGTAGGGGTCGGTGTCTGATTCTTCGTGCCCGTACATCACGGTGGGCTGGCCGTGGATGCGGGCCAGCCAGATTTCATGCGCCTGCGCGGCCGCCGGGGCAAGCAGGCTGCCAGCCAGGGCCAGCAACAGGGCGTTCAGATGGCGTTGTTTCATGAGACTTCTCCTGATGGTGCAAAGTGAAAAGGGTTGATTGTTGGGATTTGTTGCGAAAAATTCGCGTTTGTTATTATTCCACGCTTGATTTTTCCGGAGTTTCGCCATGTCCCGTTTTCCGTTTTCCGCTTGTCTGGCCGCCGCTTTGCTGCTGGCGGGCGCTGCCGCGCAGGCGCATTCAGTCAAGTTCAAGTGCCAGGCCGATGGCGCGCAGCATGTGCTTTGCACGGGCGGTTTTTCAGACGGCAGCGACGCCAAGGGCGTGGAAATCCGCGTGATGTCGTACGAAGACAAGGTGCTGCTCAAGGGCGCGCTGGATGACAAGTCGCAAATCCGCTTCGAGCGCCCGAAGCAGGACTTTTTCGTGCAGTTTGACGGCGGCGAGGGCCACTCCGCCGAGGTGGATCACGCCGACATCCGATGAGCGAAGCCGCCACGCAAGCGCCCCTGCCGCCCTCGCCGCCTGCCGCCGGGGCGGCTGCGCTGCCTGCGGGCTGCGTGCAGCAGGTGCCGCCAGCCGGGGCGGGGCGCGAAACGCGCTGGGTGCTCGTGACGGTGGCGCTGGTGCTGGCGCTGTCGGCCACGGTGGCGCTTTGGCAGCGGCACATGCAGACCGAAATGGCCTTGCAGGCGCACCAGATTGACCTGGCCACGGGCCTGACGGCAGCCGAGCAGGGCATCTACACCGATTTGCAGGCCGTGCATGACGAGTGGCGCGCCGAAGGCCGCCCGCTGCCGCCGCCCGCGCCCGATGTCTGGGCCAGCGATGGCTGGCCGCCTTTCGAGCAAGACCTGGCGGCGCAGCGCCGGGGCGCCCGCCAGTGGCGCGTGGTGCAGGCCGAAGGGCGCTACGCCTATCTGGGCGAGCCGGATGAAGCGCAGAGCAGCGGGCCAGGCGAACAAGGCGGCCAGGCCGCCCGCCTCATGCTCTGGCGCCTGCCCGCCGCGCAAGACGCCGAGGCCCGCTTTGATGTCTGGCTGCGCACGGCTTCCGGCCCGGCCCGCGCGGCAGAGGCCTTGCCCGGCCTGCACGATGACGATTTGGCGGCCCACGGCTGGCGGCAAGTGGCCGCGCACCTGGATGACGTCAAGCCCAAAGACCAGCACTGAAGCACTGAAACACCGAAATACAGGCGCCGAACATGACTTCCCCTCTTTCCGAACCTTCCGAACGCACCGCCTTTTTCAGCCGCCGGGCGGCCCTGATGGCGCTGGGCGCGCTGGCCGCCAGCGCGGCCCTGCCCCCGGGCCGCGCCCGCGCAGCGGATGCGGCCCCAAAGCTCAAGGTCGGCATCACGCTGCACCCCTACTACAGCTTTGTGGCCAACATCGTGGGCGACCGCGCCGAAGTGATGCCCTTCATTGACGCGGGCTTCAACCCCCATGCCTACGAGCCGCGCTCTGAAGACATCAAGCGCATCGGCCAGATGGATGTGGCCGTGCTCAACGACGTGGGGCACGACGACTTTGCCCGCCGCATGATTGCCGCCAGCGAAAAGCCCCATCTGCCCGTCATCAACGCCAATGCCGATGTGCCGCTGCTGTCCACCATGGCGCTGGGCACGCCGCAAGGGCGGGCGGTGAACCCGCACACCTTCATCTCCATCAGCGCCTCCATGCTGCAAGTGGGCACCATCGCGCGCGGGCTGGGCAAGATTTCGCCCGAAAACGCGCCGTTTTTTGAAGACAACGCCCGCGCCTACAACAAGCGCCTGCGCAAGCTGCGCGCCCAGGCGCTGGCCAAGGTGAAAGAAGGGCCGGATGCCAATTTCCGCGTGGCCACCATTCACGGCGCTTATGACTACCTGCTGCGCGAATTCGGACTGGAAGTCAGCGCCGTGGTAGAGCCTGCGCACGGCATGGAACCCAGCGCCGCGCAACTCAAAAGCATGGTGGACCGCCTGCGCTCGCAAAACATCCGCGTGCTCTTTGCCGAGCAGGACAACCCCACGGGTTTTGTGCAAACGCTGGTGCGCGAGACGGGCGTGCGCGTCTATCCGCTCACGCACATCTCGCACGGCCCCTACACGGCCGACAAGTTCGAGAAAGACATGGCCTTCAATCTGGATGCCGTGGTGCGCGCCATTGAAGAGTCGCGGAAAGCGCGCGCATGAGCGCCGCCCCCGCCAGCCCTGGCCCCGGCTTCATCCCCGGCCCGGCCCTGCGCTTGCAGGGCGTGAACCTGCAACTGGGCGCCACGCGCATCCTGCAAGACATGGACTGGCAGGTGAACGCGGGTGAAATCCACGCCCTCGTCGGCCCCAATGGCTGCGGCAAAAGCAGCCTGATGAAAACCGTGCTGGGCATGATGCCACACACCGGCCAAATCACCCTGCACTGGCCGCTGCCCGCGCCGGGCGTGCTGGCCTACGTGCCCCAGGCCATCGAGGCCGACCGCACGCTGCCCATGACGGTGCAGGACTTCATGGGCTGCATGCTCCAGCAGCAACGCCCGCTGTATCTGGGCCTGCGCCGCGCCGTGCGCGAGCGCATCCTGCAAGGGCTGGAGCGCGTGGGCATGGCGCACAAGGCCAGCCGCCGCATGGGCGACCTCTCCGGCGGCGAGCGCCAGCGCGTGCTGCTGGCCCAAAGCCTGCTGCCGCCCGCGCAATTCGTGCTGCTGGACGAACCCATGGCCGCGCTCGACCGCGCGGGCATGCAAGTCTTTGAATCGCTGCTGGCCCAATGGCGGCAAAGCCGCGCCACCGTGCTGTGGGTAGAGCACGACCTGGCCGCCGTGCGCCGCTTGGCCGACCGCGTCACGGCCCTCAGCCGGGGCCGCCTGCTCTGGACGCGCGAACCCGCCGCGCTGGGCGACGCAGACATGCTCTTGCAGCTCTTCGCCCACACGGCCAGCCCCGAAAACACCCGCCCGGAACCTCAACAGGAGGCCGCATGAGCGCCGCCGCCCCTTCGCTGCTGGACAGCCTGCACCAGCTCATGCAATCCGGCGTGGCCGCCGGCTGGCTGCCCGCCATGCTGCAATACGGCTTCGTCATCAACGCCCTCGTGGCCGGCCTGCTGCTGGGGCCGCTGCTGGGCGGGCTGGGCACGCTGGTCGTCGTCAAGCGTTTTGCCTTCTTTTCGGAAGCCGTGGGCCACGCCGCGCTCACCGGCACGGCCATCGGCATCCTGATGGGCGAACCCATGACCAGCCCCTACGGCAGCCTGTTCGGCTTTTGCATCCTGTTCGGGCTGCTGCTCAATTACCTGCGCGGGCGCACGGGCCTGTCGCCCGACACGCTCATCGGCGTGTTTCTGGCCGTCTCGCTTGCGCTTGGCTCCAGCTTGCTGATGGTGCTGGCCGCGCGCATCAACATCCACATTCTGGAAAACGTGCTCTTTGGCTCCGTGCTCACCGTCAATGGCCGCGATCTGGCCGTGCTCGCCATCGTCACCGCCTTCACCCTGGCGGCGCTGCACCGTACCTACAACCGCGCCATGCTCGCCAGCTTTCACGCCCCGCTGGCGCAGGCGCGCAAGCTGCCCGTGCAGTGGCTGGACTACGTGTTCGTCATGCTCGTCACGCTCATCACCGTGGCCGCCGTCAAGGTCATCGGCGCGCTGCTCGTGGGGGCGCTGCTGGTCATACCCGCCGCCACGGCGCGGCTGCTGGCTGGCTCCATGCGCAGCTTTTTCTGGCTCACCGTCATCTTCGCCACCGTCTGCACGCTCACCGGCATTGCCGTGCCCGTGGCGCTGGACATTCCCGTGCCTTCGGGCGCAGCCATCATCTTGTGCGCCGGCGCGCTGTTTCTCGTGGCCGTGGCCATCAGCGCGCGGCGCTCGCAGGCAGTGCATTGAGCGCAGGCTGGCCGACATGCTTCAAAAAGGATAGCTGCCCGCGCTTGTTCCACTAGGACTTGAGGCCGGTTTGATGCCTGAAATCCAGCCCCTTCCGTTTTTTGTTCCCCCTTTTCTTGCAGCCATGAACCGTCCTGCCCTTCTTTCCGCTTTCGCCCTGGCCGCCGCGCTGCTGGCGCCCGCCCCGGCCCATGCCGCCGGACCGGCGGCCACGCCGTCCGCCGAAACGCTCTCCGGCCAGCCAGCGGGGCAGGCTGCGCCCTTGCGCGTGATCGCCGCCCACCCCGTGGTGCTGGGGCTGGCGCGGCAAATCGTCAAGGGCACGCCCATCGAGCTGGTGCAGGCCGCCCCCGCGCGGCTGCCAGCCAGCCGCCAGCCGGCCTACCTGGCAGGCGGCAAGGGGCTGGACGAGCTGCTGGCCGCCGCGCGCCAGGCGCAGGCCGTGCTCACGCTGCGCTCCGTCTGGCCGGACGATCAGCTCTACCCGCTCGCGCGCCGCGCCAACATCCACATTGTCGAAATCGACGCGGCCAACCCCATCGAGGGCGAGCTGCCCGGCATCGCCCTGACCGAATCCACCCTGCGCGAAGCCAAAGGCATCGCCACCGTGCTCATCAACCAGCCCTGGCAAGACAGCGCCAACCTCGCGCGCATGGCCATGATCATGGCCGACTCCCTCTCGCGTCTGGCGCCGCCGCAGCGCGAGCGCCTGCAAGCCAACCTCGCCGCCATCAGCCAGCGCCTGCAACAGGCCCAATCCGAAGCCAGCCGCCAGCTGGCCCAGGCTGATGAGCTGCCCGTGCTGCTGCTCACCCCCCGCGTGCAAGCGCTGGCCACCGCGCTGCAACTGGAGCCTGTGCCCTGGAAAGCGCCTGAAAAAGACGAAGACCTGCCCGCCGCGCTGCAAAAAGCCATTCAGGCCCATCGCCCCCGCGCCATCCTCAGCCACACCGCGCCCGACGAAGCCGCCGCCCAGGCCATCGCCGCCGCAGGCGTGCCCCTCATCGTGCTGCGCGACAACGCCCCCGACCCCGTGCAGGCCCTGACCGACGCCATGCTGGCCGTGGCGCAGGCCATGGCGCGCAAGCCATGATGCGAAAGCGGCTCAGCCAGGAGGTGCCATGGCGAAAGCAAAGAGTGCCTGTGCAAAGGCACCATTCCTCTATTAGCATCTGGCCTTTTTGCAGTTGGCTGGCCCCATTCAGCTAGTTAGGCTGCCGTTCGCTTGACAGAAAAAATAGGAACTTTTTTATGCTCCGTTCCCGCTTGTCCCTTTGCATTTCTGCCGCATTGGCCGCTTTGCTAACCGTGCCGCAGACAGTCTTTGCGGCGCCCTATGCCTGCGGAGACGACATCCGCATCTTCAACACGGGTGTGGATGCTTCGCTGGCCCGCATCACCACCCTGGGCACGCCCGACCTGCGCTGGAAGGTGGCCAACAAACCCGTGGACGACGTTACCACGCTAGGCGTTATCGCGGCCTGGGATACACCCGTGACGGCCCGGCTAGGTCCTCCGAATACCTGGACTTGGGCTGACGTACCCACGGCAGCCTGGCTGGCCCGCAATACTGAAATGAGCGCCGCCAAATACACCTACTACAAGCTGGATGTGGATCTGGCCGCCAGTGTGAATCCGGCTACCTTCCAAGTGCATACCACCATGCATGCTGACGATCAGGTTGTGGCTGTTTTCCTCAATGGTCAGCTCCTGCCCGGCTCCCAGCTGGCTGATTCATGGGCAGGCGGCGTACATGTTTCCGTGCCTTCCACGTTTACGATTGCCAATCAGTGGCGGACCGGCGCAAACGAACTAGTTGTGCAAGTGTTCAACAACTCTGCCACAGTGAACCCCGCCTCGGCCAGAAAGTGGGGCGGCTTCGCACTGGAAGCCTCCACTGCTTCTTGCACAACACGCCCGGTGGCTGCCACTGTGGCGCCTGTGCCAGCCACTCATCCGCTGGCACTGGTGATTGGCGGCTTGCTTGTGGCTGGCATTGGCATGCGTGTCGCGCGCCGCCAGGCTGGTTGAACACAACGCCATGACCCATTTCGCAAAAAAGCGTGGTTTCGGGTGGCCTGTGGCTCAGTGAATCCTCCGCAGGTTATCCAGCCCGTTTGCGCCTTGCAGCCCATCCTGATTCCCGCCTTGCGCAGGCGCAAGCTGCCTGTCAAACGGCATGAGATGTATCAGAAACAGGAGCAAATAAAAGGGGGCTGAAATGCCATTTCGCGCCCGTTCCACTAGGACATCATGCTATTGATTCAGTAGCTAAATAGCATGACTGGCTCAGCGCCATCCATTCAGCGCCGCTTGCCTGCGCAGGGCTTTCACGGCTTGCGTCTTGTCCGTTCGGAACCGCTCTTTTCGCGCCTGCGGGCCAGGCAGCGGAAGAGGCAGGGAGTCAGTCCTCGCCAGCGGTGATGCGCACGGCCTTGAGCACGGCGCTGGCGCGGCGCAGCTGGCGCAAGGCCGCTTCCAGGTGGGCGGTGTCGCGCACGGCGATGATGAAGTTCAGATCGACCGTGCCTTCGGCGGCCAGGCCCTCCATTTCAACGCGGGCGATGTCAACGCCTGCGGCGGCCAGCTCGCCGGTGACGCGGGCGAGCACGCCCTTGCCATTGGTGACGGTGACGCAGATGCCGGTTTCAAACGGGCGGGCGGGTTCGTCGGCCCAGTCCACGGCGATGAACTGCTCGCTGTCATGCGCTTGCAGGCGGCGGGCGATGGTGCAGCCATTGGCGTGGACGACCAGCCCTTTGCCTCGCTCCAGGTAGCCCAGCAGGGCGTCGCCCGGCACGGGCAGGCAGCAGGGGGCGTATTGCACGGCGGGGCCTTCGGTGCCGTCAAGCAGCACGGTGCCTTGCGAGAGCTGTTCATGCGCGGTGTAGCGCTCGCGCGAGAGCAGCAGAGCGTCGCGCCGCTGGCCGGCGGCGGCCAGCTGGCCGGCCATGTGGCGGGCGGCCACGCTGGCAATGCGCTTGCCTTGCCCAATGTCGGCCAGCAGCTCTTCGCGCGAGGCGCTGGCGCCGAAGGCCAGCAGGTTGGCCCAGGCGGGGTGTTCAGGCGCAGGCAGGCTGGGCACGCCTTCGGCGCGCAGGGCCTGCGCGAGCAGTTTTTCGCCCAGCGCCTGCGAGTCGCTTTGCGCCAGGGTTTTCAGGTGGTGGCGGATGCGCGAGCGCGCGCGCCCCGTGCGCACGAAGGCAAGCCAGGCGGGGTTGGGGGCGGCTTGCGGGTTGGTGATGACTTCGATGACGTCGCCATTTTTGAGCACGGCGCGCAGCGGGGCGGGGTCGCCGTTGATGGTGGCGCCCGTGGCGCGGTCGCCAATGCCGCTGTGGATGGCGTAGGCGAAATCAACCACCGTGGCGCCTTGCGGCAGGGAGATGACTTTGCCGTGGGGGGTGAAGACGTAAACGGCGTCAGGGGCGAGGTCTACCTTCACGTTGTCCCAGAACTCGGCGGCATCGCGCGTTTCGTTCTGGATGTCGAGCAGCGATTGCAGCCAGTGCGCGCCGGCTTCGCCCGCGTCAGCCTTGGCACCGCCGCTGTAGAGCCAGTGGGCGGCCACGCCGCTTTCGGCAACCTGGTCCATCTGCTCGGTGCGTATCTGGAATTCGATGCTGACGTTGGCCGGGCCGACCAGCGTGGTGTGCAGGGATTGGTAGCCGTTGGTTTTGGGGTTGGCGATGAAGTCGTTGAACTGGCCGGGAACGGGCTTGTAGAGCTGGTGCAGGTAGCCCAGCGCGGTGTAGCAGGCGGCGCGGCTGGGCATGACGATGCGCACGCTGTAGAAGTCGCTCACCTGTGCAAATGACAGGCGCTTGCTGTTCATGCGGCTGTAGATGGAGTAGAGCGTTTTCTCGCGGTCGCTCACGCGCGCGTTCAACCCGGCGTTGTTGAGGCTGGACTGCACTTCCTGCATCACTTTCTGGATGAGGTCGCGCCGGCGCTGCTGGGCGCGTTTGACGGCTTTGGCCAGCACGCTGTAACGCCAGGGCATGAGGTGGCGGAAGGCCAGGTCTTGCAGCTCGCGGAACACATGGTGCAGGCCCAGGCGGTAGGCGATGGGGGCATAGATGTCCAGCGTTTCAGACGAAATGCGGCCCCATTTGCTGCGCGGCATGTCGCTCATGGTGCGCATGTTGTGCAGGCGGTCCGCGAGCTTGATGAGGATGACGCGCACGTCGTGCGACATGGCCAGCAGCATCTTGCGGAAGGACTCGGCCTGGTTTTCCTCGCGGGTGGTGAATTGCAGCTTGTCGAGCTTGGTCAGGCCGTCCACCAAATCGGCCACGGTGGGGTCGAAGGCGCGGGCAATGTCGTCTTTGGTGACGCCGCAGTCTTCCATGGCGTCGTGCAGCAGCGCGGCCATGAGGGCGCGCACATCCAGCTTCCATTGCGCGCACTGCGCGGTGACGGCGATGGGGTGGGTGATGTACGGCTCGCCGCTTTGGCGCATTTGCCCCTCATGCGCGCGGTTGGCAAAGCGGTAGGCGCGGCGCAGCTGGGCCAGATCGTTTTCGGGCAAATAAACGGCATGCGCCTCCAGCGCGGCCAGGCGCGCCTGGGCGGCCTGATCCAGCGGCGCATTGGCAAAGTCTTGACAGCTGGCGCAGCGGTCTGGCGACAAATCGCCTTTTTTGTTGTTCATGGCGTCAGATTTAATCACCCGCATCGAATGTGTGCAAATAAAAAAAGCGCCCTGAAGGCGCTTGTGCCGGGCTGCGGGGTTCAGGAAACCTTTTTCAGCATCTCCAGCCCCACGTGGCCCGCCGCAATTTCGCGCAGCGCCGTCACATTAGGCCGGTTGGACGACTCCAGCTTGGGCGCATGCCCCTGATGCAGCATGCGGGCGCGGTAAGTGGCTGCCAGCACGAGCTGAAAGCGGTTGGGAATTTGTTGCAGGCAGTCTTCAACAGTAATGCGGGCCATGAATCACCAAAATCAGGAAATATCAAAAAGAAAACAAACCGGAATATCAGCCCATATTCAGCGCCCTGAAAACCTCGGCATGAATATATTGCTGGCAGCGGTAGCGCATGCGCTGGGCATGCACGATGGATTGCAAGTCCTTCAATGCGCTGGAAAAAACGGCGTTAATTATAACGAAATCAAAGTTTTTCGCCTGCGCCAGCTCCGCGCGGGCATTTTCCAGGCGCATTTCAATCACTTCAGGCGCATCTTCGCCGCGCCGCTGCAACCGGGCGCGCAGCTCGCCCCAGCTGGGCGGCAGCACGAATGTCAGCACGGCCTGCGCAAAGCGCCGCTTGATTTGCAAGGCCCCTTGCCAGTCAATTTCAAGCAGCACGTCCTGCCCTGCCTGCAAGAGCGACTCGACGTTCTGGCGCGATGTACCGTAGCGCTTGCCATGCACGTGCGCCCACTCCACGAAAGCGTCTTGCTCCACCAGGGCGCTGAATTCGGCATCATCCACAAAAAAATACTCCCGGCCATGCGTCTCCTGCCCGCGCGGCGCGCGCGTGGTGTGCGACACCGAAGGCACGATGCGGCCATCCGCCTCGCGCAAGGCGCGCACCAGACTCGACTTGCCCGCCCCGCTGGGCGCGGAAACCACGAAAAGATTGCCGGGAAAATCCATGTGTTTCATGACAGCATTTCTGCCGCAAAGAAAAACGGCCCAGACAGGGCCGCCAATTTGTGAAAGCGCTCATTTTATGGGCCTTGGCACAATGCCCCTCTGACCCAAGCCCCATTCACATTCTGAAAGGAAAACCGCCATGAGCGAACAGCCCGAAGCCATTGAAATTGAAGTGGTCGAATCCACGCGCGCCGCGCGGGGCGACGCACAGCCGCCCGACCTGGGCGCTTGCGCCCGCAGCGCCGTGCGCCAGTGCGAGCAGGCGCTGGGCGGCCTTGCCCGGCAGGCGTGCCTGCAAGCGCAGGTCTATGCCGACCGCGCCAGCGCCTGCGTGGTCAAGCAGCCCATCAAATCCATGGCCGTGGCTGCTGCCGCAGGCGCCGTGCTGGCCTTGCTGCTGAGCGGGCGGCGGCGCTGAGAACCTGTTCAAAAACCGTGCGCGTTCTTGGGCCTTTGCAGTCCACACAGCCCATCACGGCCAGACTCTGAACAAGTTTCAACGCCGAATATCGCCCGCGCAAAGGCTGCCCGTCTGCCTGCTGCGCAAGCCAGCTCTGGCCTGATGGGAGGCGCAAAGATGAAGCCCGCCGGGCGACGTCCGGCTCAACCCGCGCTTCCATCACGGCTCCCGCACGGCCACGCCGCGAACAGGCCCTGCGGCTTTCATCGCCTATGCACCCGCGCACGCGTGATCAACCGGTTGAATTGGCTTTGAAGACAAGCTCCTACACAGGCCGCTTCGCCCCCTCGCCCACCGGCTTGCTGCATGCAGGCTCGCTGGTGGCGGCCCTGGCCAGCTGGCTGGACGCGCGCGCGCACCAAGGCCGCTGGCTGGTGCGCATTGAAGATGTGGACGCGCCGCGCTGCATTCCCGGCGCAGGGCAGGCCATCTTGCGCCAGCTGGCCACCTGCCAGCTGCTGCCGGATGAAGAACCGGCATGGCAGTCCCGCCGGGGCGCGCTCTACGCCCGCGCGCTCGCGCAGCTGGAACGCGCGGGCCTGGCCTACCCCTGCTCCTGCACACGCAAAGACATCGCCAGCTGGCACGCCGCCCGAGGCCACGCTCCCGTGCGCGGCCAGGCCTTGCCCTATCCCGGCCTTTGCCGCCCGGAGCGCGGCGGCCCGCGCGCCCAAGCCCCCTGCGCCTGGCGGCTGCACACCCTGCGCTGCGAGCAAAAAGCGCCTGCCGAACCAAACGCCCGCGCCTTCATGGTCAATGGCGTGTTGCACTGGCATGACCGCCGCCTGGGCGCGCAACAGCAAAGCGTCTCCGATGCCGTGGGCGACTTCATCCTGCGCCGCGCTGACGGCCTGTGGGCCTACCAGCTCGCCGTGGTGGTGGACGATGCCGCGCAAGGCATCACCCACGTCGTGCGCGGAGCCGACCTGGCTGACAACACGCCCCGCCAGATCCTCCTTCAATCCGCCCTCGGCGCGCCCACGCCCCTTTATCTGCACACGCCGCTGGTTCTGGCAGCCAATGGCGAAAAGCTCAGCAAGCAAAACCACGCTGCCCCGCTGGATTTATCCAGCCCCATGCGCGCGCTGAACGCCGCCGCACAGGCGCTGGGCCTGCCCGCTCACAACACGGACGATGCTGACAGCATCCCCGGCGCACTCGCAGCCTGGGTGCGCGCCTGGCGGCAAATGGACTGGGCAGCTACGTAGAAGCTAGCGCAAAGCCATTTTTCATCAAAATCAGGAGCAAATTCAAGGGGGTCGAAAGACCGGTCTGCGCTGTTTCCACTAGGACGTTTTGCTATTGAAAGAAAAGCAAAATTAGGCCGCTGCCGAAGCTGCGCGCAAACAAGCTGTGAACAGTTTGGGAATGAGCGGGCACGTATGAAGGCTAAGGCCCCAACTCCCATCAGGGAAGCCGTCTTGTCCGCAGGCGCGAGCGCATCCGCGCATTTCCCGAACTGGCTTGATGAACAAAGCCCCCTCGCCAGCAAGGAGAGAAAACCGCCGGGCCGCGCCTCTGCCATTGAAAGGGGGGAAAGCCTGAATCAGCTCCTGGATTCATAGCAAGGAGTCCTAGAACAGACTGCGGAGATGCCGTTTTTCCGTCCTATTAATTTGCTCCTCTTTTCATACTGATGGAAGCCATTTCCGAACGCGGGGCGCAATGCGGCGCAGGCTGGCGGCAGGCGCTTTGCGCCGCGTTGTTGAGTACGATAGAAAACTTTTGCCACATCTCAAGGAAAGCCCACCCATGTTCAACAAAGGACAACTCGCCGGCCTCATGAAGCAGGCTCAGGCCATGCAGGACAACCTCAAGAAAGCGCAGGAAGAGCTGGCCCATATTGAAGTCGAAGGCGAATCGGGCGCGGGCCTGGTCAAAGTGCTGATGACGGCCAAGCACGACGTCAAGCGCGTGACGATTGACCCCAGCCTGCTGGCTGACGACAAGGACATGCTCGAAGACCTCGTGGCCGCCGCCTTCAACGCCGCCGTGCGCAAGGCCGAGGAAGTGAGCGCCGAGAAAATGGGCAAAGTCATGCCTGCTGGCATGCCCGGTCTGCCCGGCGGCATGAAATTCCCTTTCTGAAAAACGCGCTGCCTTGCCGCGCGCTTTTGCCTGTCTGCCAGGCGCTGCTGGCCTGCGCGCGCAGCGTCACAGAATGAACAAGCGCCAAGGCTGGCTACCTGCACAGCCCGTGGGGCGCCAAGCCGCCGCATCATCCTGCCCCGTGCGTCATGCCGCTGCCTGCGGGCGCTTTTGGCCCACTCATCTTCAATGCCCGATACAGCAGCAACGGCCAGACTTGGGGGGAACTGGATCCCCATGCGGGCCGGGTACCTTCTGCCGCCCGATGCCTTCACTCGCCCGCCGCACGCCGTGCGGCATGACGCGCGGCTGAACCTGTTCTGACGCCATCCCGGCCCGCTGCCATCCCCATCTTCTCCATCCCATGAGCGATACCCATAGCCTGGATGCCCTGGTGCAAGCCCTGCGCCGCCTGCCCGGCGTGGGCGTGCGCTCGGCCCAGCGCATGGCCTTTCACCTGCTCCAGCACGACCGCGAAGGCGCGCTGCAACTGGCCCGCGCGCTGGATGCCGCCACCAGCCGCATGCGCCACTGCGCGCGCTGCCACACCTTCACCGAGCAAGAAATTTGCGCCACTTGCGCCGATCCCCGGCGCGATGCCTCGCAGCTGGCCGTGGTGGAAACGCCCGCCGATCAGGCCGCGCTGGAGCGCACCGCCGCCTTCAATGGCCTGTATTTCGTGCTGATGGGGCGCTTGTCGCCGCTCGATGGCATCGGCCCCAGCCAGATCGGCTTGCAAAAGCTGCTGGAGCGCGCCACGGATGGCACGGTGCGCGAAGTCATCCTGGCCACCAACTTCACCGCCGAAGGCGAGGCCACCGCCCACGTCATTGGGCAAGCCTTGCGCGCGCAGGGCCTGGCCGTGACCCGCCTGGCGCGCGGTGTGCCTGCGGGCAGCGAGCTGGAATATGTGGATCTGGGCACCATCGCCCATGCCCTGGCCGACCGGCGCTGAGGGCGGTGCGCCTTGCGCCGCCAGCAGGCAGCGGCTTGCCCGCGCCTGCCCGGAGGCCGCAAGCTGCTTGGCTCCGCGCGGCAGGCTGGCAGCCTGAAAATGAAGCGGCCGTTCCGGAATTTGTAGCGGCCAGTCCACGCCAGCGCTGCATTTGAAGCTATGAAACTGCTAGCAAAAAGCCGAATTCGGCTATCATGCCCGCCACTTGCGCCGCACGCCTGCAACCAACTGTTTACTGCGGCCTTTTTCAGGAGAAACCCGTCATGAGTTCCAAGGAAACCGCCGCCACCAATCAGCTGCTGACCTTGCTGGAGTCGCGCTACGCCATCCGCGTGATATGGGCGCTGCGCGACGGACACGCCCAGACCTTCCGCCTGCTGCAAGACAGCGTCGGCAGCATCACCCCCAACACGCTCAACACCCGTCTCAGGGATTTGCGCGCGGCGGGCTTCATCACCCACGGTTCCGATGGCTACAGCCTCACGCCCAGCGGGCAGGATCTGTTCAAGCGCCTGTCGGACTTGCAGGCTTTCGCGGTGCGCTGGGTTGCATCGCAATCCAAAAAGAAGTGAATCACTCACCTGCACGCGCCCGGCAGGGCGCTTTTTTTTGGCCTTTGCTTTTTTCTCTTTAAGGAAGCCATTCATGCCCACGACTTCCAGCGGCCTTCAATATGAAGACATCACTCCCGGCACAGGCGCCGAGGCGCTCTCCGGCCGGACCGTGCAGGTGCACTACACCGGCTGGTTGCATGAACAGGGCCGGACGGGCGCGCCGTTTGACTCCAGCCGCAGCCGGGGCCAGCCCTTCACTTTCGTGCTAGGCCAGGGCATGGTGATCGCCGGCTGGGACGAAGGCGTGGCGGGCATGAAGGCTGGCGGCCGCCGCAGGCTCATCATTCCGCCTGCGCTTGGCTATGGCGTGCACGGCATTCGCGGAGTGATTCCACCCAATGCCACGCTTGAATTCGATGTGGAGCTGCTCGCCGCGCAAGACTGAATCCCCCTGCCCTGCATGCATCAACGCGCCAGCTGGAATCCCGCCCGCCGCAACCGCCGCACAGGCACGGCAGCCAGCGGTTACAAGCGGCGCGCGCCATTCGCAATTCCCGCTCCGTTCGGCCGCCAGCGGGAGCCGCGCGCTTTCCATGAACAGCTGCATACGCCCGTCATCGTGTGGCGGCAAGTGGCGGGCCATTCACTGTGTTTCGCCGTGGAGCCGCCTCATCTGCCGGGCGGTTTTTTTCATCCCTGCACGGTGGATGACCTTTGCGCCGTCCTGGCAGGCTGCCCGCCGCATGACGTGGCCCGCGTGCGCATGATCGTGCTGCGCCAGCCCACACGCAAGCAGCGCATTTTCAGCCGGGCGTGGGGCCGCGCATTGTTCGTGCGCCACGGCGCGCCTGTCATCGTGCTGGAAGCGCAAAGCCTGGCCAGCTGGCGCTGGCCTTTGGCGCTCACGCCTGAATGGGCGCGCGAACTGGCCCGCCTGCGCGCTGACGGCCACACCGCGCAGCGCACCCGCCGCTACTGGCTTATCACGCCCTCACCCGACGCATTGCGTTGCACGCTGCTTTGGCGCACCTTGCTGCACGAATTGGGGCACATCGCCGATCACGCCCGCTGCCTGTCCGGCAAAGGGCAAGAGGTTTGGAAAACCCGCTGCTCCAGCGCCAAAGAGGATTTCGCCCACCGTTACGCCCAGGAGCGCATGGCGGCGCTCCAAGCCAGCGGACAAGCGCCTTTTCCCGCAAAAAACGATTCCTTCCGTCTGTTGGGCGATGGCTTGCGGCCTGAATGGTTTCAGCCTGTGTTTTCATTCGCCGCAGCCCCTGAACGCAAGAGCTGCCATTCCGATTGAGAGGCCGTTCGCGCCTTTCAGCGCAGCGCGGGCTGCCCGCTTTCGCTTCCGCCCGTTTTTTCTGGCGCCATGCCGCCGGTGGCGGCGTGGTTGCGGGCCTGCATGGCGGGAGCGTGGGCGGCTTGTTCGTGGCGGGCGGCGCCGGGGGCGGTTTGGCGCTGCTCGTCGGTGTAGAGGTAGTCGGGGTTGGCAATGGCCAGGTAGAGGGTGAAAAAGCCGGCGATGACGACAAGCGCCGGGCCGCCGACGACCAGCCACATGATGCGGTAGCGCCACCAGGGGCCGGAGTGCGGCTCTTGCAGGCGCGGGCCAGGGCGTGATGGCTGGGCGGCTGGCGGTGCGGCTGATGGTGTTGGCGGCGTGTTCATGGGCTTTACCTTGGCAGCATGAAGATGGTTTTTTCGGTGACTTCGCCCAGCTGCGGCGCGCTGATGCTCAGTGTGACGGGGTGCGCGCCGGGCGCGGCGGCGTCATAGGGCGTTTGCAGGCGCACGGAGACCCATTTGGCCTGGGCGGCGGGCACTTCGACGGTGCGTCCGGCGGCCACTTCCAGGCCGGGCAGGCCCTGGGCTTGCAGGGTGAAAGTGTGGGCGGCTTCGGCGGCGTTCATGATTTGCACGCGGTAGATGTTTTCGATGCGGCCGCCGGCCACGATGCGGGCGAGCGCGGCGCGGTCGCGCACGATGTCCACTTTGAACGGAGTGCGCAGCGCAATGCTGGCGAGCAGCGCGATGGTGACGGCGGCCAGGATGGCGGTGTAGACCAGCACGCGCGGGCGCAGCACGCGGCGCAGCAGTTGCTGGCGGCTCCAGCCGTTGGCCACGCCGTTTTCGGTGGAGTAGCGGATGAGGCCGCGCGGGTAGCCCATCTTGTCCATCACGCTGTCGCAGGCGTCGATGCAGGCGGCGCAGCTGATGCATTCGTATTGCAGGCCGTTGCGGATGTCGATGCCCACGGGGCAGACTTGCACGCACAAGGTGCAGTTGATGCATTCGCCCAGGCCCTGCGCCTTGTAGTCGGCTTTTTTGGCACGTGCGCCGCGCGGCTCGCCACGGGCGGCGTCGTAGGTGACGATGAGGGTGTCTTTGTCGAACATGGCGCTTTGAAAGCGCGCGTAGGGGCACATGTATTTGCAGACTTGCTCGCGCATGTGCCCCGCGTTGCCGTAGGTGGCGAAGGCGTAGAAAAAGACCCAGAAGGTTTCCCAGGGGCCGGGCGTGCCGTGCGCCAGGCTGGCCAGCAGCTCGCGGATGGGCGTGAAGTAGCCCACGAGGGTGATGCCGCACCACAGCGCAAAGGCAATCCACAGGGTCTGTTTGGCGAGCTTGCGGCCCAGTTTGCGGGCGGACATGGGGGCGGCGTCCAGTTTCATGCGGGCGTTGCGCTCGCCTTCGGCCAGGCGCTCCATCCACATGTAGATCTCGGTGTAGACGGTTTGCGGGCAGGCGTAGCCGCACCACTGGCGGCCCGCGACGGCGGTGAACAAAAACAGCGCCATCGCGGAGATGATGAGGATGGCCGTGAGGTAAATCACGTCCTGCGGGTAGAGGATGAGGCTGAAGACGTAAAAGCGCCGGCCTTCCAGATCGAGCCAGACGGCGGGCCGCCCGCCCCAGGTGAGCCAGGGCAGGCCGAAGAAGATGATTTGCGTGAGCCACACCAGCGCCCAGCGCCATTTGGCAAACAGGCCCGTGACGCTGCGGGCATAGACCTTTTTGGCGGCGGCAAAAAGCGGCGTGGCGGCGGCGCTGGCGGGGGCGGGCGGGGGGGTCATGACGTGGGAGCGGTGGATGAAATGGCGTCACGCGCCCGGCTTGCGCGCCGTGCGTGCGGCAGGCGGCCAGGCAAACGCCTGCCCGGCGTTTGGCTTATGCGCCGTTCATGAGTCAAAAACAGGAGCAAATTCAAGGTGCCAGAAAATGGCTTCTGCGCAGTTTCCACTAGGACCTCTTGCTATGAATCAAGGAGCTAATTCATTCCCTTCCGGCAAGCGCGCAGGCGGCTGAAGCCAGCGCCTGCCCGCCAGCAGCGGGCTGCCGGAGCTGTTCGTAGCGCGTGGTCCGGCCCGCCGCGTCACTGCGCGGCCGCCGCGCCGCCTTCGGCTTCGCCCTTGTGCGACAGGCTCCAGACATAGGCGGCCAGCACCTTGATTTGCTCGGGCGTGAACTTGGCGCCCCAGGCGGGCATGACGTTGGTCATGCCTTTGTTGATGCGCTCGACGATGGCGTTTTCGCCCCAGCCGTGCAGCCACACGTTGTCGGTGAGGTTGGGCGCGCCCAGGGCGGTGTTGCCCTTGCCGTCTTCGCCGTGGCAGGCGGCGCAGGCGGCAAACTTTTCCTGGCCCCGGCTGGCGCGGGCGGCGTCATGCGGGCTGCCCGAGAGGCTGAGCACGTATTGGGCCAGGTCGCGCACGTCTTGCGGCTCGCCCACGGCTTCGGCCATGGGAGGCATGTTGCCCATGCGGCCTTCGGTGATGGTTTCGACGATTTGCTCCGGCTCGCCGCCCCAGAGCCAGTCGCCATCGGTCAGGCTGGGAAAGCCTTTGCTGCCGCCGGCGTCCGAGCCGTGGCACTGGGCGCAGTTGTTCATGAACAGGCGGTCGCCAATGGCCACGGCCTGCCCGTTTTGCGCCAGCTCGGGGATGGTTTTGTCCTTGAAGGCGGCGTAGATGGGCGCGGCCTGCTCGTTGCCGCGCGCCACTTCTTTTTCAAACTGGCCTGTTTGCGTCCACTGAAGCGCACCCGGATAAGTGCCCAGGCCGGGGTAGAGGTACAGGTAGGCCAGCGCAAAGGCCACGGTGATGAGAAACAGGCCCATCCACCAGCGCGGCATGGGGTTGTTCATTTCGCGCAAGTCGCCGTCCCAGACGTGGCCGGTGGTGTTGTCGCTGTCTGGCTGCACCTTGGCGCGCAGGGCCAGCCAAAGCAGCCACACGCAGCCAAAGATGCCGCCCAGGGAGATGGCCGTGATGTAAACGGGCCAGAAGCTGCTGGTGAAGTCGCTCATTTTTTTGGGGTGTCAGGCGTGGGTTGTTTCCGGTTCAGTCCTGCTCGAAGGGCAGGCGGGCGGCTTCTTCAAAGCCGGCCTGGTTGCGGCGCGACCAGGCCCAGGCGACGATGCCGATGAAGGCCGCGAAGGCCAGCACGGTGGAGATGCTGCGCAAGGTGTTGATGTCCATGACGGGCCTGCCTTTCACTTGCGGTGCAGGCCCAGCGATTGCAGGTAGGCAATCAGGGCATCCAGCTCGCTTTGGTCTTTCAGCTCTGCGGGGGCCTGTTCGATTTCTTCGTCGGTGTAGGGCGCGCCCAGGGCGCGCAGGCCGCGCATGTGCGCCTGAATGGTGGCGGCCGGCGCAGGCGTTTTTTCCAGCCAGGGATAGGCGGGCATGTTCGACTCGGGCACCACATCGCGCGGGTTGTGCAGGTGCAGGCGGTGCCATTCGTCGCTGTAGCGGCCGCCCACGCGGGCCAGGTCCGGCCCGGTGCGCTTGCTGCCCCAGAGGAAGGGGCGGTCATAGACGAATTCGCCCGCCACCGAGTAGGGGCCGTAGCGCAGGGCCTCGGCGCGGAAGGGGCGGATCATTTGCGAGTGGCAGTTGTTGCAGCCTTCGCGGATGTACACGTCGCGCCCGGCCACCTGCAAGGCGGTGTAGGGCTTCAGGCCCTCGATGGGCTGCGTGGTGGAGTGCTGGAAAAACAGGGGCACGATTTCCACCAGCCCGCCCATCGACACGACGATGAAGATGAGCACGATCATCAAAAAATTGCTGGTCTCGACGCGGGCATGCCCGGTGGCTTTTTCTTCTTCAGCCATTTGGTGTTGTCCTCGGGGTGTTTTTTTCAGGCGCGCGCCGGGGCGGCGGCGGGAGAGACGGCAGGCGCCGCATGGGCGGCCAGGGCCGGGATGGCAACCGGCGCGGCCTTGCCGGCGGCGGCGGTCTTGCAGGTGTTCCACAGCATGATGCACATGCCGCCCAGATAGAGCAGCCCGCCCAGCAGGCGCAGCACGTAGAAGGGGAAGGTGGCCTTGACGGATTCGACAAAGGTGTAGGTGAGCGTGCCGTCGGGATTGACCGCGCGCCACATCAGGCCCTGCATCACGCCCGCAATCCACATGGCGGCGATGTAGATGACGATGCCGATGGTGGCCACCCAGAAGTGCACTTCAATGGCCTTGACGCTGTACATGCGCGTCTGCCCGAACAGGCGCGGAATCATGTAGTAGAGCGATCCCATCGTGATCAGCCCTACCCAGCCCAGCGCGCCCGCGTGCACGTGGCCCACCGTCCAGTCGGTGTAGTGCGAAAGGGCATTGACGGTCTTGATGGACATCATCGGCCCCTCGAAGGTGGACATGCCGTAAAACGACAGCGCCACGATGAGAAAACGCAAGATGGGGTCGTCGCGCAGCTTGTGCCATGCCCCCGAGAGGGTCATGATGCCGTTGATCATGCCGCCCCAGCTGGGCGCCAGCAGGATGAGCGAAAACACCATGCCCACGCTCTGCGTCCAGTCTGGCAGCGCCGTGTAGTGCAAGTGGTGCGGGCCGGCCCACATGTAGGTGAAGATGAGCGCCCAGAAGTGAACGATGGACAGGCGGTAGCTGTAAACGGGGCGCCCGGCCTGCTTGGGGATGTAGTAATACATCATGCCCAGAAAGCCAGCCGTGAGGAAAAAGCCCACGGCGTTATGCCCGTACCACCACTGCACCATCGCATCCTGCACGCCCGCGTAGGCCGAGTAGGACTTGAACCAGCCCACGGGCAGCTCGGCGTTGTTCACCACATGCAGCAGCGCGATGGCGATGATGTAGGCGCCGTAGAACCAGTTGGCCACGTAGATGTGGCGCACGCGGCGCGTGCCCACGGTGCCGAAAAACACCACGGCAAAGGCCAGCCACACCAGGGTGATGAGCACGTCAATCGGCCACTCCAGCTCGGCGTATTCCTTGCTGCTGTTCAGGCCCAGCGGCAAAGTGATGGCGGCGGCCACGATCACCGCCTGCCAGCCCCAGAAGGTGAAGGCGGCCAGCTTGTCGGAAAACAGCCGCACCTGGCAGGTGCGCTGCACGATGTAGTAGGCCGTGGCAAACAGCGCCGAGCCGCCAAAGGCAAAGATCACCGCGTTGGTGTGCAGCGGGCGCAGCCGCCCGTAGCTCAGCCACGCAATGCCCAGGTTCAGCTCCGGCCAGGTCAGCTGGGCCGCGCAAATCACGCCCACCAGCATGCCCACCACGCCCCAGACGACGGACATGATGGCAAATTGCCTGACCACTTTGTCGTTATAGACAGTGGATTGTGTATTCAGGGATTTCACTTGCACCTCTTTGTTTCGGATTTTTGATATTAACCATGCGTGTAGTCAGGGCATGATTGATTGCCATCAAGCCCTTCAGTCCTGCTCAAGAATGCGTTCGCCCTCGCGCTCCACGTCATCAAACTGGCCGCTGTAAATGGCCCAGCCCAGCGCCGCCAGAATGAAAAACGCCAGTCCGACGGACAGGGGAATGAGGAGAAAAAGAATGTCCATCGCTCAGTCTCTTGACAGGCGCAGCGCATTGAGCGCCACCAGCAGCGAGCTGGCCGCCATGCCCAGCCCGGCGGCCCAGGCGGGCATCAGCCCGGCCACGGCCAGCGGCACACCCACGGCGTTGTAGGCGGCGGCCCAGGCCAGGTTCTGCCGCACCACGCGCAGCGTGCGGCGCGCCTGCGCCAGGGCGCCGGCAATGGCCGACAGGCGGTCGCCCAGCGCCACGAAATCGGCTTGCGCTTGCGCCAGCGGCACGGCGCGGCCAAAGGCGAAAGACACATGCGCCGCCGCCAGCGTGGGGGCGTCGTTCAGCCCGTCGCCCACCATGGCCACGCGGCGGCCCGCCTGCTGCCACTGGCGCACGGCGCGCAGCTTGTCATCGGGCGTCAAGCCGCCTTGCGCCTCTTCAATGCCCGCCTGCCGCGCCAGCCTTTGCGCGGCAAGCGGCCTGTCGCCCGAGAGCAGCGCCACGCGCGCGCCTGCCGCGTGCAGCGCCGCCACGGCGGCGGCGGCATCGGGCCGCAAGTCTTCGTCAAACACGAAAGCCGCCAGCCAGCGCGCGCCGCCGTCATCAACACGGCTCAAGTGGCAGGCCAGCGCGCCCGCCGCTTCATCACGCACGGCTTCGTCGCCCGCCACGCCGCAAAAACGCGCCGAACCCAGCCGGAAACCGCCCGCTTCAATGCCCTGCCCCGCCACTTCGCGCCAGCCTGGCAGCGGCTCTTGCGGCACGGCCAGCCCTGCTTTTTCAGCTTGCGCGGCCAGCGCCCGCGCCACGGGGTGCAGGCTGCCGCGCGCCATCTGCGCCGCCAGCGCCAGCGCCTGCGTCTCGCCCATGTCTTCACTCGCCCGCAGCTGCCGCAGCGCGAAGGCATCACGCGTGAGCGTGCCGGTTTTGTCGAAAACCACCGTGTCCACGCCAGCCAGCGCCTCCAGCGCCTGCAAGCGGCGCACCAGCACGCCGCGCCGCGCCATCCAGCCCGCGCTGGCCAGCAGGGCCGCCGGCGTGGCCAGCGACAGGGCGCAAGGGCAGGTCACTACCAGAATGGAAACGGCCACCATCAGCGCCCGCGCCGGGTCTTGCGGCCACCACCCGGCGCAAGCCGCGCCCGCCGCCAGCAGCACGGCCAGCAAAAAGGGCCGCGCCATCTTGTCGGCCAGGCGCGCCACGCCCGGCTTGCTGCTGGCCGCCTGCTCCATCAGCGCCACGATTTGCGCGTAGCGCGTGCCAGCGCCCGCCTGCTGCACGCGCACCTCGACGGCGGCGGACAGGTTGTGGCTGCCCGCCACCACCTGGCTGCCCTCGCCGCGCTCCAGCGGGGTGGATTCGCCCGTGAGCAGCGCCTCATCCACCAGCGTGCGGCCTTTGAGCACCTGGCCATCGGCCGGAAAAACCTCGCCCGGCCACACCCGCAGCACGTCGCCCGCGCGCAAGCGGCGCGCCGCCACGCGCTGCCAGCCCCCCGGCGCACCTTTTTCGCCCGCCTGCCAGCGCTCCACGCTTTGCGGCAAGCGGTGCATGAGCTTTTCCAGCGCGCCTGCCGTGCGCTCGCGCAGGCGCAGCTCCAGCCAGCGGCCCGTGAGCAAGAAGAACACGAACATGGTGAGCGAGTCGAAATACACCTCGCGCCCGAAAGGCCCGGCCGGCTCGAACGTGCCCAGCGAACTCACGCCAAAGGCCGCCAGCATCGCCAGCGCCACCGGCAAATCCATGCTGATGCGGCGCAGCTTCAAATCCCGCCACGCGTTTTTGAAAAACGGCCCGCACGAAAACAGCACCACGGGCATGGCCAGCACCCACTGCGCCCAGCGCAGCAGGTATTGCGTCTGCGCATCCATTTCGCCCGGCGCGGTGAAGTAGGCGGGCGCCGCATACATCATCACTTGCATCATGCAAACGCCGGCCACGCCCAGGCGCCACAGCATGCGGCGCGTTTCGGCCTGCCGGCGCGCGCTGCCTGCCGCGTCATGCGCGGGCACGGGCCGGTAGCCGGCGGCCAGCGCGGCCTGCATCCAGGCGGAAGGCCGCGTGGCGCTTTCGTCCCACACCACGCGGCCGCGATGGCTGGCGGCGCTCACTTGCGCGTCGCGCACGCCCGGCACGGCGCGCAAGGCGTCTTCAATCGTGCCCGCGCAAGCGGCGCAATACATGCCCTCGAACGCCACGCTGGATTCCCACAGCCGCGCGCCTTCGCCCGCCGCTGCGGCAACCGGACGGCTGAACGCCGCCCATTCATCGGCTTCGTCCAGCAGTGCGAAATCCGCGCCCTGCCCTGCCCGGGCGCGCGCCCGGCCTGCATCCGGCGCATCCGGCAGCGCGGCGGGCAATGAAAGCGCGGAAGAAGCGGTCATGGCGAAATAGAAAAAATCAATGAACTATTGATAACCCATATTCCAGACAATGTATTGTTTTGCGCCTTCCCTTGCGCGCCCGCCCCGCAATCCATGGTTTTTTAGTGCGGCATTGCAGCGCCCGCTTGTGCGAAAGCGCTTTTCCTGGCTCGCTTTCTCGCCACGCCAATGCGCGCGCCTGACGGAACCCGGCGCAAGAAGGGCGCACCCTGCCCCGGCGGCCGTTCAGCGGCAGGCCATGAACAGAAAAATGGCATCAAAAAGAGGAGCTGATTTGGCAGGGCCAAAACCCCGTTCAGCGCAGTTTCCACTAGGACATCTTGCTATGGAACAAGGAGCGAAAAAACGGCCTTTCCAGGCATGCGCAAGACGCCGCCTGGAGCGGGCTGGCCGCGCGCGGCGGCAAAAGCGGTTTGGCCTGGGGCGCAAACGCCCAAAAGACAAACGCCCAAAAGACGCAAACCGCAAGCAGGCCGTGCGCGCAGACCCTTCAGCGGCCTTTCAGTGCGTGACGGCTTTTTTCCATGCGCCGTAGCCTTGCGCGTCCATCTGCTCCAGCGGCACAAAGCGCAGGCTGGCGCCGTTGATGCAGTAGCGCAGGCCGCCTTGGTCTTTGGGGCCGTCGTCGAACACGTGGCCCAGGTGCGAGTCGGCGGCGCGGCTGCGCACTTCGGTGCGCAGCATGTTGTAGCTGCGGTCTTCACGCTCGGTGACGGCGGCTGGCTCGATGGGGCGGGTGAAACTGGGCCAGCCGCAGCCGGAGTTGAATTTGTCGGCGGAGCTGAACAGCGGCTCGCCGCTGACGACATCGACATAAATGCCCGGCTCGAACAGGTGGTCGTATGCGTGGCTGAAGGCGCGTTCGGTGCCGCTTTGCTGGGTGACGCGGTATTGCTCGGCGCTGAGCTTCTGGCGCAGCGTGGCCTCGTCGGGCTTGCGCCACCGGGCCGCTGGCTGGGCGGCCGGCTGGGTGTCTGATTTGCCGCTCAAGGGTTCGTCCGCCTTGCGGATGTCAATATGGCAATAGCCGTTGGGATTTTTGAGCAGGTAATCCTGGTGGTATGCCTCGGCTTCGTGAAAGTGGGCCAGCGGCAGGTTTTCCACGACGACGGGCTGCCGGTGCTTTTTCTGCTCTTGCGCCAGGGCGGCGGCGATCACGGGCTGGTCGGCCGCGTCGGTGTAGTACACGCCGCTGCGGTATTGCTCGCCCCGGTCGTTGCCCTGCTTGTTCAGGCTGGTGGGATCGACCACGCGCAGGTAGTACTGGAGGATGTCTTGCAGGCTCAGGCGGTCGGCATCCCAGGTCACGCGCACGGTTTCGGCATGGCCGCTGTGGCGATAGGAAACATCCTCATAGCTGGGCCTGGCGCTGCTTTTGCCGTTGGCATAGCCGGAAACGGCGTCAATCACGCCGGGCACGCGCTGGAAATAGGCTTCCAGCCCCCAGAAGCAGCCGCCTGCAAGGTAGATGGTGCGAGTGTTCATGGCTTGAGCTTTCTTTGAATGGCCGGATTGGGCGCCGGGTTTGTAGAAGGCCGTCTGCAGTTTGCCCAGATCGGCATCAGGGTTGGCCATCAGGGCCAGGGCCTGCTGCTCATTGAGGCTGCCTTTGACCACGCGCGCCAGCTGACCGTTGGCGTCCAGCACGGCCCAGGAGGGATAGACGCTCACGCCCAGCGCGCGCGCCAGGCCGCCGCCGTTGTCAATCAGCACGGGCAGCGCCGGGTAGTCCAGACCCCGGTACCACTGCTCGAACTGGCCGGGTTTTTTCTCGCCCAGATGGCCGGGCGAAGCCAGGGTGACGAGGTTGGCGCCGGCAAAGCGCGCGTCTTTGGCCCAGCCCTCGGTTTCCTGCAATTGCGACAGGCACAGCGGGCACCAGCTGGCCCAGAACTTGATGAGCGTGGGCCGCCCCGCTTTCAGATGGGCAGCGGCGGGCTGGCCCGCCACGTCATGCAGCGCGGCCAGCCTGCCCTGCAAAGAGGCGGCGGCGGAAGCGGCAGGAGCGGCGGAAGCGGCGCTCGCCATCGCCGGTTGGAGGCGGGGCCAGGCCAGCGCGGCCAGGCAGGCCAGCGAGGCCAGCGAAACCAGCGTTTTGCGCGGCCAACTTGAATGCGACATCGAATAACTCCTTTCACATGAATGCGGCGCGGGCGGCCGGATGCCAGCGCTGAACGCCGCACGGAAAACGGCCCGGCGGCGCATCAGCGCAAGAACCTGCTCAAAGGCGGCCGGCCCGCGCCTGCCTCAACAGTCGCTCAGACCGGCCCCATCCTGACAGCGGCAGCTGAAGAAATACCGGCAAGCGCATTTCTCCCGCCTTCCGCGCAGTTCATGAAAAAGCCTGATATCCGCTCCTTGTTTCATAGCATAACCTCCTCGCCAAACGGGCGCGAAGGCCATTTTGAGGGCGAAGAATTCGCTCCTGTTTCAGTGCCGTCCAGCCGCGCAGGCCCGTTTCGCGCAGCCAGGGCGGCTTCTTGCCTTCGCGCAAAGCCGGGCGGGCGCTGGTTTGCGCCACCGCTTCACCCATGCGCTGGCGGGCACTCCACTATTCCCATGGTGAGTCTTGACAAAAGCAAATTATTTTTCAAGAGTAATTCCTATTCATCAAATGATAATCACTTGCCTGTCAAGAACATCATTTCTATAGACGCCGCGCCGGCCCTGAACTTTTGAACCAGATCAATTTCACAACTGCTTCGCACCAGGTTGTTCTAAAATCTGTCAACCCGGTGGAAACGGCCTGCGTTATCCGGGCAGGGGGTCCAACCTGATTCCCATGATGAAAGGAAACAACCGTGAAATACCATATTCTGCTTATTCTGGCCTGCCTGGCCGCTCCGGCCATGGCTGACGAAAGCCTGGCGAAAGCCAAAAACTGCATGGTCTGCCACGCGACAGACAAAAAAGTGATGGGCCCCGCCTTCAAAGACGTAGCCGCCAAATACGATGATGCCTCCACCGTGGTTGCGAGCATCAAAAACGGCAGCAAAGGCAAATGGGGCGCCATTCCCATGCCGCCCAACAAGGTGTCGGACGAAGAGGCACAAAAACTGGCGCAGTGGATTCTGTCGCTGAAATAACATGGAGCCACAGGCAGCGCCATTGCAGCCTTTTCGCCAGGCCGGTGAAACTCATGAGCTGGCCTGCAATGGCTTCAATGCGCGCGCCTTCTTTTTTGAATTCTCGAATGCACGCCTGAATGGCTGAATCATCAAGGCAAGCGCGCGGAATGCGCCGCTGAAACAAAGAAAATGGAAAGCGCCTGACCGGCAAAACCACAAGGTGCAAAATCAATGGCATTGAAGAAACGCCCGTCCGTTTGAAACAAGCCTTCCGGCGCACCGCCTTGCGCCACGCAGCCCGCGCAGCGGCCAGATAATGCGGGGCTTTGAACGCCAAACCGCCCCCGTCTGCCGTCCGCGCCATGCCTTTTGTGTCTTTCCGCCCTGCCCTGCCCCTCATCGCCGCCGCCGCGCTGGCCGCCTGCGCGGGCGGCCCGCCCGTGCCGGACTGGCAAGTCAAAAGCGTGGCCCACGCCAGCCGCTACACCCAGGCCTATCTGCTGGGCAACGAGCGCGTGGCCCGGCGCGAATTCGAGCAGGCCCGGCAGCAAGCGGCCAGCACCGGCCAGCCCGAGCAAGTCGCCCGCGTGGAACTCACCCGCTGCGCCTTGCAGACGGCCAGCCTGGACTTCGCCCCCTGCACCGGCTTTGAAGCCCTGCGCGAAGACGCGCCGCCTGCCGAAGCCGCCTATGCCGACTGGCTTGCGGGCCAGGCCAGCGCCGCGCAGGCCGCCCTGCTGCCCGCCGCCTACCGGGCCATCGCCGCCGCAAATGCCGCCGCGCCCGCCGCAGCCGATGCCGCCGCCGCGCTCAAAGCCATTGAAGACCCCGCCTCCCGCCTGATTGCCGCTGGCGTGCTCATGCGAAGCCAGCGCGCCAGCCCCGCCGTCGCCGCACTGGCTGTCGAAACAGCCTCGGCCCAAGGCTGGCGGCGCCCCCTGCTCGCCTGGCTGAGCGTGCAGCAGCGCTTGGCGCAGCAAAACGGCCAGGCCGAAGAAGCCGCCCGCCTGCGCCGCCGCATGGACCTGGCGGCCCCGCTGCCCGCCGCTGCGCCAAAAGGCCAAGACGCTCCAGACGCTCCGGGCGCTGCCAGCGCCGCCAAACCGCTTTGAACCGCGCTTTGAGCCGGGCGGCCGCATCCGCCTTCGCTTCCGGTTTCATGGCGGCGAATCCAGCCCGCATCACAGCTTGCGGCTGCCTTCGCGCCTGAAGCTTCACCCCTTTTCGCGCATGACCGCCCGCCGCATCGCCCAGCAGCCTGCCTACGTGCTGCACCACTATGACTGGAGCGAGTCCAGCCTGATTCTGGAGACCTTCACCCGCCAGCACGGGCGCGTGGCGCTGGTGGCCAAGGGGGCCAAGCGGCCCAGCTCCAGCCTGCGGCCCGTGCTGCTGCCCTTGCAGCCGCTGCTGCTGGGCTGGGGGGGCGATGCCGAAATCCGCACCCTCAAAAGCGCCGAATGGGCGGGCGGGCACGTCATGCCCACAGGGCAGGCGCTGCTGTCGGGCTATTACGCCAATGAACTGCTGATGCGCTTGCTGGCGCGCGATGACGCGCATCCTGCCCTGTTCGACGCCTACGCCGCGCTGGTGCACACCCTGGCCCTGCACTCGGGCGCTGCCGGACAGGCTGATGTGCTGCACGCCGCCTTGCGCGCCTTTGAGCTGCTGCTGCTGCGCGAAACCGGCCACTTGCCCGCGCTGAACGCGCAAACGCTCACCCTCGCGCCCGTGCAGGCAAGCGCGCGCTACTGCCTCGTGCCCGAAGGCGGCCTGCGCCAGGCAACCGATGGCGATGGCGCCTGGCTGGATGGCGCGCACTGGCTCGCGCTGCACCATGCCCTGCAAGAAAGAGGCAGCGCGCGCGCACCCTTTGCCGCCGTGCTGGCCGCCTGCGCCGCGCTGGGCGCTGCACGCAGCCGCCTGCTGGCGCAACTGCGCGGCCTGCTTCACTACCATTGCGGGCGCAGTCTGCGCACGCGGCAAATGATGGCCGAGCTGCAACAGCTGCAAAGCGCCGCCGCCGCGCTTTCCGCGCTTTCCCCATCTTCCGCGCCTTTTCCGGCTGACCCCGAATCCGAATGAACACCCGGCTTTCCGTCAATGTCAACAAGGTCGCCCTCGTGCGCAACACGCGCCATCTGGGCATCCCGTCCGTCACCCGCGCCGCCCTGCTTTGCCTGCAAGCGGGCGCGCACGGCATCACCATCCACCCCCGGCCCGACGGCCGCCACATCCGCGCCCATGACGTGGGCGAACTCGCCGCCCTGCTGCACCAGTGGCCGGGGCGCGAATTCAACATCGAAGGCAACCCGCTGCAAAACCTCATGCCCCACATCGAAGCCGCGCGCCCGCAGCAAGCCACCTTCGTGCCCGACGCCGAAGACCAATTCACCAGCGACCACGGCTTTGACCTGACCGACGCCGCCACCCGCGAGCGCCTGGCCCCGCTCATCGCCCAGTGCCGCGCCTGGGGCGTGCGCGTGAGCCTGTTCATGGACCCGCTGCCGCAGCAAATGCCCCTGGCCCGCGCCCTGGGCGCCAGCCGCGTGGAGCTGTACACCGAGCCTTACGCCCTGGCTTTTGCCCGCCATGCCGGACAGGGCACAGCTGAAACCGCGCACGCGCTGCAAGCCGAAGCCGCCCGCTATGCCGCTGCCGCCCAGGCCGCGCAAGCCGAAGGGCTGCAAGTGAACGCGGGGCACGATTTGAACCAGCACAACCTCACGCCTTTTTTGCAGGCCGTGCCCGGCGTGGCCGAAGTCAGCATCGGTCACGCCTTCATGGCTGATGCGCTCGAAGCCGGCTATGCCGCCACCGTGCGCGGCTATCTGGCCTGCATCGCGGCGGCGTGACAGCTGCTCTGCCGCCTAAGCGCGTCTGCAAATCGGATATTTCTGCCGCTTGATTTCAAACAGGCGCCCCGAAGCGCCCCGGCGGCAAGCTGCCGGATGACGGCATCTATGCCCATGAGGCAAAAAGCACCACGCCGAAGGCTGGCCCGTTAGCAAGACGTTGGAGCAAAAACAGGAGCAAATTCAAGGGGGCCTAAACACCATTGTGCGCAGGTTCCACTAGGACATATCGCTATGAATAAAGGAGCTGAAATGAGCCAGTCAAGGCCGCTCGCTCAGCTCCGGGCGCGCCGCTTTGCCCAGACCGCCCAATCCGCCCTGTTCATCGCCGGTCTCATCGCTGTCTCCTCGCTTGCGCTGCCGCTGGCTGGTGAAAACGCCCGTACCGGCCCATATCCGTCTGGCTCCCTATCAGATCCCTATCAGCTCTACCGGCCCGCGCTTTTTCAAATCCGGGGGCCGGGCGGAGGCATTTCGGCCTGAAAATACGCGCGTTTGCCGCCTTTTCCCTGATCCGCTTCTCTTTTTCTCCTGCGCATGGCACTGATTACCCGCTGCCCCGCTTGCGCCACCTTGTTCAAG
Source organism: Ottowia cancrivicina (assembly GCF_029813755.1). Lineage (NCBI taxonomy): Bacteria > Pseudomonadati > Pseudomonadota > Betaproteobacteria > Burkholderiales > Comamonadaceae > Ottowia > Ottowia cancrivicina. The sequence goes on from NZ_JARVII010000014.1 coordinate 59,403, forward strand.
GTTGTGCCCGATCAGCTCCGCATCTCCGCAGGCTGGGTGCGCTGCGGCCATTGCAGGCGCGTGTTTGACGCCCGGAAAAACCTGCAAGACCCCGAATCCGCGCCGCCGCCCCTGCCAGACGCGCCAGACGCGCCCAAGGCCGCCCCCGTCGCTCCTTCCGCCGCAGTTGCCGCCACTGCCGAGCCGCCTGCGCCATCCAGCGGCACGCGCCGCGCCACGGCGGACGAGATGACGCAGTTTCGCGCCCTGTTCGAGCAGATTTCGGCCCAGCAGCATCCCGAAGGCGCGCTTTCGGCCCCGGCCCCCATGCCGGAAACCGTGCCTGCTCCCGCCGCGCTGCGCGACGCCGCCGCTGGCGCGGAAGGCGGCGAACCGGAGGAAGGCCGCATCACCTCTCTCTATTCCCTGCTGGAAACTGACGGCTCCGAAAGCACTGATGAAGGCCAAGAGCGCCCCGTTTCAGGCAGCGGAGAAACTGACGAAGAAGGAGACGGCGAAAGCGGCGCTGCCGCCCGCGTTGCTGAAGCCGAAGCCGGAAACGCCGCGCACCAGGCCAGCGTCGCCGCCGTGCAAGAGGAGGAGGAAGACAGGAGCGTGGCTCCGCCCGCCGAAACGCCCCCGGGCGGCGTGGACTTTCTGCTCAGCGGCATCGGCTCTTATCTGCTGGACCCGGAACCGGCCGCCGCACCCGCGCCGCAGCCCGGGCCAGAACCGCAGCCGCAGGCAGAGGAGTCCCCTGCCCTGCCAATGGCCGCGCAGCCCGCGCATGAATCCGCCCGCGACGAGCGCCAGCCCGTGCAGCCGCCCCTGTTCATGCCTTCTGTGCCTTTTGACCCGGACGAGTGGCCGCTTGAGCCGCCTCCCGGCAACAAGCCGCCAGCGCGGCCTGCGCCGCTGGACATTCCCGCCGCGCCGCTCACGCCGTCAGCGCCCGCCCAGCCTGCTCTTGCCGCCGCCGAAGCCGCGCCCAAGAGCCGCGTGGATGGCAAGCCTCCTGAAAAAGCATCTCGCAGAGCGTCCGACAAGGCATCTGACAAAGCGCATGGCAAGTCCGCAGGCAAAACCAGAAAGACCGCGCCTGAAGCGCCCAAAGCCCCGAAATCACCCGCCCCGCACCGGCAGCGCCCGGAAACGGCTGAAGCCGCTGCGGCGGCCGAGCCTTCCTTTGTGCGCGAAGCGCGCCAGCGCGCCATGTGGCAGCGCCCCGGCGTGCGCCTGGCCATGGGCGGCGCTTTCGGCCTGCTGGCGCTGGCGCTGGCGGTGCAGGTCGCCATTCACAACCGCTCCTGGCTGGCTGCGCGCGCACCCGCTACCAGGCCCGTGCTCACTGCCCTGTGCCTGCCGCTGGGCTGCAAGGTGGAGCCTTACCGGCTGCTGGACACCATCGTCATCGACAGCTCCAGCTTCGTGCGCACCAGCGCCAACACCTTCAACCTGAGCTTTGGCCTGCGCAACACGGCGGATCTGCCCGTGGCCACGCCTTCGCTGGAACTCACGCTCAGCAACGGCGAGGGCAAAACCGTGCTGCGCCGCGTGCTGCCCCCCGCCGAGCAGGGTGCATCCGCCGAAATGGCCGCGCGCGGCGAATTCACGGGCGCCGTCACCCTCACCGTGGATGGCGATGCGGCTGACCCTGCCGCCATCGTCGGCTACCGCCTCACCGCCTTCTACCCCTGAACCCTGAAAGGCTTTCGCTTCCCATGTCCGTTCTCATCTGCGGCTCCATCGCGTTCGACACCATCATGAACTTCGATGGGCGCTTTGCCGACCAGCTCCTGCCCGACCAGCTGCACAACATCAACGTCTCTTTCGTGGTGCCGGGCCTGCGGCGCGACTTCGGCGGCTGCGCGGGCAACATCGCCTACGCGCTGCGCCAGCTGGGCGGCGCGCCGCTGCCCATGGCCACGGTGGGCGTGGACGGCGCCGATTACCTCGCGCGGCTGAAATCGCTGGGCATCAGCGCCGAATTCGTGCGCGAAGTGCCCGGCATGATGACCGCGCAGGCGCTCATCATGACCGACACGGGCAACAACCAGATCACTGCCTTTCACCCCGGCGCGATGACGCAGGCGCACATCAACACCGTCACCGCCCGCGACGACATTCGCCTGGGCATCATCTCGCCCGACGGGCGCGAAGCCATGCAGCAGCACGCCCGCCAGTTCAAGGCAGCGGGCATTCCCTTCGTGTTTGACCCCGGCCAGATGCTGCCCGCCTTTGACGGCGCCGAGCTGCTGCAATTCATCGAACTGGCCGACTGGGTGGCCGTCAATGACTACGAAGCCCACATGCTGTGCGAGCGCACCGGTCTGGCACTGCCCGACCTTTCTCGCCGCGTGCGCGCCCTGGCCGTCACCCTGGGCGGCGAAGGCTGCGACATCTGGGAAGGCGGCCAAAGCCAGCGCGTTGCCCCCACGGCCGCCAGCCAGATTGCCGACCCTACCGGCTGCGGCGACGCCTGGCGCGGCGCGCTGCTCTACGGCCTGGAGCAAGGCTGGCCCGTGGCCCGCTGCGCCGCCCTCGGCAACCGCCTGGGCGCGATCAAGATCGCCTCGCACGGCCCGCAGAACTACCAAGTGCAAAAAGAAGCGCTGCTGGCGGGCATCTGAAAACCCCGAGCGCGCCTGCCGCGTGAGACGGGCCGCCGCCGTTTCCCATGCTGCCGCCCGCCTGGCCGGGCGGCAGGTTTTTCCGGCTTTCACATATCAACAGGAGACAAACTTGTCCAAAGCATTCATCAAGATCGTTTCTGCCGTGGCGCTGGCCGCCTGCGCGGCAAGTGCGGCAGCGCAAGAGGCCACCAAGGTGGTCATGGGCATTTCGGGCTGGACGGGCTACGGGCCGCTCTCGCTGGCCGAGAAAACCGGGCTGTTCAAAAAGCACGGCATCGAGGCCGAAATCAAGATGATTCCGCAAAAAGACCGCCATCTGGCGCTGGCTTCCGGCGCCATCCAGTGCGCGGCCACGGCGGTGCAGTCACATATTTCCTGGACAGTCAATGGCGTGCCCATCACGCAAATCTTCCTGATGGACCGCTCCCACGGCGCAGACGGCCTGGCCGTGCGCGACAACATCAAGAGCTTTGCCGACCTCAAGGGCAAAACCATCGCCGTCAGCGCGCCCGGCACCACGCCGCACTTTTTTCTCTCGTGGATGCTCAGCAAAAACGGCATCCGCCTCAAAGACATACGCACCGTCGCGCTGGAGCCGCAGCCCGCCGCGCAAGCCTTCGTTTCAGGCCGCAACGACGCAGCGGTGAGCTACGAGCCGTATCTGTCCACCATCCGCGCCAAGCCCGAAGCGGGCCGCATCCTGGCCACCACCGTGGACTATCCGGCCGTGATCGACACCTTCGGCTGCACGCCGCAGTGGCTCAAGGCCAACCCCAAGGCCGCCCAAGGCATCACTGACGCCTACTTCGAGGCGCTCGACATGATCAGGAAAGAGCCTGAAAAGGCCTACGGCATCATGGGCGAAGTGGTCAAGCAAACGGGCGAACAGTTCGCCGAATCGGCCAAGGCGCTGCGCTGGGCCGACAAGGCCGAAAACCAGAAGTTCTTCGCCAGCGAAGTGCAGCCTTTCATGAAGGAAGCCGCCGCCATCTTGCTCGAATCTGGCGTCATCCGCCAGCTTCCGCAAACCTACGACGGCCTGGCCGATCCGCAATTCATCCGGTAAATCCGTGCGTCCGCTGCAACCTGTCACGCCCGGCGTCCGCTGGGCGCTGGGCATCGCTTTTTTCGCGCTGTTCGTGGCCGCCTGGTGGCTCGTAACCGCCCTTGGCTGGGTATCGCCCACCTTTTTGGCCAGCCCGGCCGCGATGGCGCGCGAAGGCGTGCTGCTGTTTACCGAATACGGCTTCGCCAAAGACGTGGGCATGACCGTCTGGCGCGTGATGGGCGGCTTCGCGCTGGCCGCCGCCATTGGCGTGCCGCTGGGCATTCTGATGGGCGCTTTCAAGCCTGTTGAAGCCTTTCTGGAGCCATTTGTCAGCTTCTGCCGCTATCTGCCGGCTTCCGCCTTCATTCCGCTGCTCATCCTGTGGGCGGGCGTGGACGAAGTGCAGAAGCTGCTGGTCATCTTCATCGGCTCTTTTTTCCAGCTCGTGCTGATGATCGCCATCTGCGTGGGCGGCGCGCGGCGCGACCTGGTGGAAGCCGCCTACACGCTGGGCGCCAGCGGCGGCGGCGTGGTGCGGCGCGTGCTCATTCCGGGCGCGGCCCCGCAAATTGCCGAAACGCTGCGGCTGGTGCTGGGCTGGGCCTGGACTTACATCATCGTGGCCGAACTCATCGGCTCGTCCAGCGGCATCGGCCACATGATCGTGGACAGCCAGGCGCTGCTCAACACCGGGCAGATCATCTTCGGCATCATCGTCATTGGCGTCATCGGCCTGGTGTCCGACTTCGCCTTCAAGCTCCTCAACCGGCGCCTGTTCGCCTGGGCCTCGCTGTGAAAGGCTGTCTCCCAATACACCGGATTCAAGGCTCTTATCCGCTCCTTGTTTGATAGCATGACGTCCTAGTGGAAACAGCGCAGAATGGCATTTTACGCCCCCTTTATTTGCTCCTTGTTTTGATGCGGCGCAGGGGTCAAAACAAGGCGATGCGGCAGAAATGCGGCCCTGAACCGTGCTGTGCCGCTGCCTGCCGCGCCAGGCCGCCGGGCGGTTTTGCGCGGGGCCTTGCGGGCGCTTATTTCGGCGGCATGCGGATGGCGCCGTCGAGCCGGATGACTTCGCCGTTGAGCATGTCGTTTTCCAGAATGTGGCGCACCAGCCGGGCGTAGTCTTCGGGGCGGCCCAGGCGGCTAGGGAAGGGCACGCTGGCGGCCAGCGCGTCTTGCACGGGCTGCGGCATGCCAAAGATCATGGGCGTGGCGAAGATGCCGGGCGCGATTGTCATGTTGCGGATGCCGCTGCGCGCCAGATCGCGCGCGATGGGCAGCGTCATGCTCACGATGCCGCCTTTGCTGGCGCTGTAGGCGGCCTGGCCCATTTGCCCGTCAAACGCGGCGATGCTGGCGGTGGAGATGATCACGCCGCGCTCGCCCGTGTCGGCTTGCGGCTCGTTGTGCGTCATGGCCTCGGCGGCCAGGCGGATCATGTTGAAGGTGCCAATCAGGTTGATGCTGATGGTGCGGGCGAAAGATTCCAGCCGGTGCGCGCCGTTTTTGCCCGCCACTTTTTCCGCCGGGGCCACGCCCGCGCAGTTGATCAGCGCGGCCAGCTGGCCCAGCGCCTGCGCCTTTTGCACGGCGGCCAGGCCATCGGCCTCGCTGGTGACGTCGCAGTGCACGAAAGCGCCGCCGATTTCGCGCGCCACGGCCTCGCCTTTGTCGGCCTGCAAGTCGGCCACGACCACCCGGCCGCCTGCAGCGGCCAGCATGCGCGCTGTGCCTTCGCCCAGACCCGACGCGCCGCCTGTGACGATGAACGCCCTGTTTTCGATTTGCATGTTCTCTGATCTCCTTTATGCATGGTTGAGGAATGGGCCAGCGCGCATTGTGGAGCGCCAGGCGGGCGGGCCGTCTCCTGTTTTTCCCTGTATGCGCCGGGGCGCCGCTGCCACAATCGCCGCCCGCCATGCCAGAGACTGCCGCCACGCCTTCCGCACCCTTTGAACCCTGCCACTGGCTGGCCGTGGCCGTGCCCGCGCCAGCCCACAGCGCGCTGGCGCAAACGCTCACCTACGCCCACAGCGCGCCGCTGCCCGCCGGCACGCTGGTGCGCGCCCCGCTGGGCCAGCGCGAAGTGCCGGGCGTGGTGTGGGGCCTGGCCGATGCGCCCGATGCCGCGCTGGCTGCGCACATCAAACCCCTGGCCTGCGCCTTCACCAGCCTGCCGCCGCTGGATGAAAACTGGCGCCAGCTGATTGCCTTCACGGCCCGCTACTACCAGCGCGCGCTGGGCGAGGTGGCGCTGGCGGCGCTGCCGCCGCAGTTGCGCACGCTGGACGAAGCGCAAATGGCGCGGCGGCTGGCCAAGCTGGCCAAGCAAGACGCCGTGGCGCAAGGCCCGGCCACGCCCGCCGCCAGGCCCAGCCCCACGCCGCAGCAGGCCGCCGCGCTGGCGCAAATCGCCCAAGGCGCAGGCCCCTTTTTGCTGCACGGCGTCACGGGCAGCGGCAAAACAGAGGTCTACATGCGCGCGGCCGAAGCCGTGCTGGCGCAAGACGCCGCCGCGCAAGTGCTGGTGCTGGCGCCCGAAATCAACCTCACCCCGCAGCTTCAGGCGCGCCTGGCCGCGCGCTTTGCGCCGCTGCTGGGCGCGGGCGCTGTGGTGGCCATGCACAGCGGCCTGACACCCGCGCAGCGCCTTTCGGCCTGGCTGGCCGCGCACACGCAGCGCGCGCGCATCGTGCTGGGCACGCGCATGGCCGTGCTCGCCTCCATGCCCGCCTTGCGCCTGATCGTGGTGGATGAAGAGCACGACCCCAGCTACAAGCAGCAAGAAGGCGCGCGCTACTCCGCGCGCGATCTGGCCGTGTATCGCGCGCGCTTGCAAGGGGCCAAAGTCATCCTCGGCTCGGCCACGCCGTCGCTGGAGAGCTGGCACGCCAGCCGCCCGGACGGGGGCAAATACCAGCGCCTGGTCATGCCTTCGCGCGTGGGCAGCGGCGCAGGCGCAGGCGCAGGCGGAGCAGCCGCGCTGCCCCTCGTGCGGCGCGTGGACATGAGCCGCCAGCCGCGCGGCACGGTGATTGCCGCGCCGCTGCTGCAAGCCATCACCGAACGCGTGGGGCGCGGCGAGCAGTCGCTCATCCTCCTCAACCGCCGGGGCTGGGCGCCCGTGCTGCACTGCGCTAACTGCGGCTGGAAAAGCGAATGCCCGCATTGCAGCGCCTTCCGCGTCTTTCACCGCGCCGACCGCAGCCTGCGCTGCCACCACTGCGGCCTGGCGCAGCCCGTGCCCCGCGCCTGCCCCGCCTGCGGCAACGCCGACATCACCCCCATCGGCCGGGGCACCGAGCAGCTGGAAGAGCGCCTGGCCGCCCTGCTGCAAACCGCCCGCCGCCCCGACGGGCAGCCCGCCCGCATCGCCCGCATGGACGCCGACACCACCCGCCTCAAAGGCGCGCTAGCCCAGCAACTGGCGCACGTGCACGACGGCAGCGTGGACGTGCTCGTGGGCACGCAAATGATTGCCAAAGGGCACGACTTCCGCCGCGTCACCCTCGTGGCCGCGCTCAACCCCGACACGGCGCTTTTTTCCAGCGACTTTCGCGCGCCCGAGCGCCTGTTTGCCCTGCTCATGCAAGCGGCTGGCCGCGCCGGGCGCGACGCCGCCTACAGCCAGGCCAGCGGCCAGGGCAGCGAAATGTGGGTGCAAACCGAATACCCCGCCCACCCCTTGTTTGAAGCCCTCAAACGCCACGACTACCCCGGCTTTGCCGCCAGCCAGCTGGCCGAACGCCAGGCCGCCGGCCTGCCCCCCTACGCCCACCTGGCCCTGCTGCGCGCCGAAAGCCGCACCCTGCCAGCGGCCATCGCCTTTTTGCAAGACGCCGCCGCTGCGCTGCAAGCCGACCCGGCCCTGGCGCACTGGGCCGCCCACGTCACCTGCTACCCCGCCGTGCCCGCCGCCATGCAGCGCCTGGCCGGCATGGAACGCGCCCAGATGCTGCTGGAAAGCCCCCGCCGCGCCGCCCTGCAAGGGCTGCTGGCGGGCTGGCAAGCCGCCCTGCACGCCCTGCGCGCGCGCCACAAAGCCGTGCTGCGCTGGGCCATTGATGTGGACCCGCTCAGCTTTTGAGGGCCTGTTCAGGAGCAGGCGGAGAAAACGGGCAGACAGCAGCATGAACGCAGCACAGGCGGCGGGCAAGCAGCGTTATTTCGCTCCTATATTAATAGCATGAAGTCCTAGAGGAACTGGCGTATACCGGCATTTTTAGCCGCTCAAATTTGCTCCTGTTTTCGGTGTAATTCAGCAAGCATCCTCTATCCGCTAGTCACCCAAAAGCCTGCGGCAGCCGACTTGCATTCGCCGTACTTCGCGCAAGGGCATAAATAGATACCCCTATATGTATAAATAAACAGCCAGTAATCGCACTAGCTTGTCGCTCATGAAAAGTCGCTTTTAAATCGGATTGTTTTCAACTGTTTCGGGAGCTTTCATGGCCGCTATTTCAAACACTTCCGCGAGCACTTCAGCCTCCGCGTCTGCATCCATAAGGCAGCGGCAAACGTCTGCGCTTTCCCCGGGGAAAAAGCCTGATGAGCAGGAAATCAGGCAAATGGCATCAGACATCAACCGCACAGGCGACCGCCCCCTGTGGCTTGACGACCGGGATGAGCGCATGCAAGCGTTCGCCCGCCAGGCCGCGCAACTGCCCGCAGACGCGCGCCCGCAGCTGCTGAAGGAAATCATCGACCAGCGCCCGGACGCCATTCATGACTGGGTTGGCGCGCAACGGCTGGAGCAACTGGCTGGCGCAGGCCGCATCAGCGCGGAAGAAAAAGCGGCCGTGCAAAGCACCGTGGCCGCTGCATATACCGAAGGCCACATCACCCATGCGCAAATGCAGACCATCATGGGCGTGGCCAGCATGCCCCCAGGCCATAACCCTGCGCGCTTTGAAACAGCCCGCAGCTTCCTGACAGGCAACGCGCCTGAGATGGCGGGCGCCAGAGCCAAATTTCTGCGTGACAGCTTTGCCGCCCATGCGGAGCGCGCCGCCAATGGCTATGGCGGCAGGCCTGATTTCAACAGCGCACTGGCGCTGACGCTGATGCAGTCAGGCGGGCAGCAAAGCGACGTGGCGCGCATTTTTTCCAAGCTGACACCGGCTGAGCAAAGCCTGGCAGCAGCGGGCGTGGGCGCGGCTGCCGTGGGCTATCGCTACAGCCAGCCCCATGTCAATGGTCTGACAGATCCCTGGGCCGTTTTGCATCGGGCCGTTGTGCAGGCGAACCCGCCAGCCACTCGGCAAGGGCAGCTGCAACTGACACGCATGGCCGAAGGGCTGGCTTCGTCGAGGCGCTACGCCACGCCTGAATCTGACAAGGCCGTGACGGACCTGTACGCGCAAGTGGCCGAAGGCCGCGCCCGGCAAAAAATGGACGATCCGCAAGCCATGGCCGAAGGGCTGGCCCGCGTTGCCAATGCCGAAAGCAGGGCCGCTGGCGTTCTGAAAACCCTGCCTCCTGATGCCAGCGCGGAACAAATCTGGCAAGCCATACAGAAAAATCCGGGCGCATTCACTGACCCCGTTTTTGTCCAGTACCTGGAGTTGCGCGGCGATCAGGCCCGCCATTTGCAGGGGTCAGATCTGCGCAACGACATTGGCCTGGCCTTGGGCCTGCCCGTAACGCAGGCCCCTGCCAACGAGGTGCAACAGGCCCGCATGGAGCGCGGTGAACTTGACTTCTTCAACGTCAATGCCGCTGATGGAGCAGGCCAGGCCATCCGCTCCATCGAAGCGCAAATCCAGAAAGCGGGCGGCGAAGGCGCGCGCGTGGCGTCGCTGCCCGTCACCGTCGCATCCAAAGAACACGGCCTGATCCAGACCGTCATCTGGCGTGTTGAAACCGCAGACGGCCGGGAAAAATTCGTTGACTACAACTTGGCCACCCAAGAGGCCCGCACCTACACCAGTTTTGAAGACTGGAAAAACAACAACCAGCTGCCCCCGGGCGAAATGACCTATGCCCGCAACGGCCATCTGACGGCCGGAGTGGATGGCAAGCCCCAACTGGAAACCGGCAACACGCCCAACACGGTGGACACCGCCTGGGAAGCGTGGATCAAACCGGCCCTGGACGGCGCCGCGCTGGTGGGCGGCATCGTGCTGCTGGGCGCTGCCGTGGTCGGCACAGGGGGCACAGCGGTGATGGTCGGAGGCGCGCTGCTTGGCGCTTACGGCGCTGGCACTGGAGGCGTGGAACTGGCAGACCGCGCCGCACATGGGCAAACCCTGTCACTGGGCAATGCGCAAGCACGAAATGCCTGGCTGAACGTAGGTGCCAGCGCGCTCAGTTTGGGGGCCATGGGCGCCAGCATGCGCCTGGCAAACATGAGCGGACGCGCCACAGGCAATGCGATTGATGAAGCAGTGCAGCTGACCCGAATGGCGCAAACCGCGCGCGGCCTGAATGTGGCTGCACAGTACGCCGACACCGCCGCCTTTGCGGATGGCGGCCTGATGCTGGCCGCAAACTGGGACCGCATGACGCCTGCCGAACGAACGCATGCGCTGGCCATGATGGCATTCTGGTCGGCTGGTACGGCTGTCAGCGCGCGGCAGGCAGGCGGCGTGAAAAATCTGTATGGCGTCAAGGATTTTTCCAATGCCATTTCCAGCATTCATCAGTGGCTGCGAAGTAGAGTTGCAAGTAAAGAAGGGCCACATATTTCTCCTATTAGGAATCGTCAATCTGGAGGTGCGACAGGTATTAGCATGGCCGCCGATGAAGCGTATGCTGCTATCCGAATTAGCACTACGGATATAGAAGCCATAGCTCAGAATACTGGATTCAAATTGAAGAATATTGAGAAAATAAAATTCCATTTATTTTATCAGGAGCATCTTCTTGATCGATATGTGTCACTAGGCATCCCAGCAGAGGTGAGAAGATTTGATTCTAATATGGATATTGCTAATGCTTGGAAGCGTCTGATCAATGGGAGCTATGGGGAGTTAGATATTAAACTCCTGAAACATGAAATAGCTGAGGCTTGGTATATGAAAAGATATGGACCGAGTTACAACAATGCACATAGCGCAGCTCAAAACAGGTTCCCATCACCATTAGAGTAAGTTTATGAAATTTATCAAAAACGGCAATGCCTACAAGGTAGCCCATATGAGCGGGCCAACACACAATTATCTTGAACTGGTTTTTTCTGATGTTCCCGTGAGTGATGTGGAAATATCAGTCCTCAGATTAAAGGCAGATGAAATAAAGCGGCTTGATGAGAATGAGGTTGCGCGGCAGGTAAAAGCCGGTGTTGAATTTGCCTGCCAGCGCGTGGCGCAGAAATATTACGTCAAGCGTATTGCCTTTGTCTCCAGTGATTCGCCG